>NZ_JBAPTY010000080.1:0-34498 GCF_049282395.1 Halobacillus sp.
TTTTGCCATTCGATTCCAGCATAAATGTCTTCTGTATTTTCACGGAAGATTACCATGTCTGTATCTTCTGGACGTTTAACAGGTGATGGTACACCTTCTACATAGCGTACCGGACGCAGGCAGGTAAATAAGTCAAGTTCTTGACGTAAAGCTACGTTAAGTGAACGGATTCCACCGCCGATTGGAGTCGTCAGAGGTCCTTTTATTGCAATTTTGTAATCGCGAATGGTATCCAATGTAGCGTCTGGCAGCCATTCTCCGCTTTTGTCATAAGACTTCTGACCAGCGTACACTTCCTTCCACTCAATAGATTTTTCTCCGTTGTAAGCTTTATCTACTGCAGCTTCAATTACACGGCTGGCAGCTGCCCAAATATCTGGACCAATACCGTCACCTTCAATGTAAGGGATGATTGGACGATTAGGTACGTTCAATTCTCCGTTTTGTTCTACTGTGATTTTCTCAGATTGTGTCAAAATATACCCTCCTAAATTTATTTCATAAAATGGGATGTTATATCCTCTTCTATCATACGTTAAATTATATAGAAGCAAAAGCAAAGAGGAAGCCGAGCGTCCCCTCTCTTAACGTTCGTCAATTGGTGTATAAGTCTGACCCTTAGGTCCTACATATTCAGCACGAGGACGAATCAGGCGGTTATCTGAATACTGCTCAAGAATGTGGGCTAACCATCCAGAAACGCGGCTGACCGCAAAGATCGGCGTGAATATATCGTGATCGATTCCAAGGCTATGATAAACCGATGCAGAATAGAAGTCCACATTTGCTGGAAGTCCTTTATTTTCTTTAATGTAATCTTCAATTTTAATAGACATCTCGTAATATTTAGAATGACCTGTCAGCTTGGTTAGCTCACGTGACATTTCTTTTAAGTGCTTCGCACGGGGATCTCCGGATTTATAAACTCTGTGACCCATACCCATGATTTTTTCTTTGTTTTCAAGCTTACTCTCTATAGCAGGAATCGCATTTTCAACGCTGCCAATTTCCGTAAGCATCTTCATAACACGCTCATTGGCTCCACCATGAAGAGGCCCTTTTAGAGCACCGATTGCAGCGGTCACTCCTGAGTAAATGTCGGATAGTGTCGCTACGCAGACACGTGCCGTGAACGTTGAAGCATTTAATTCATGGTCTGCATGTAAAACTAGTGCTTTGTTAAATGCCTCGACTTCAATATTTTCAGGATCTTTACCATTCAGCATATACAAAAAGTTAGCTGCAAAACTTAATTCTTTTTTAGGAGAAACTGGTTCCTCTCCATTACGGATACGAGCAAAGGCCGTTACAACTGTAGGCATTTTTGCTTGAATTCGAAGAGCTTTGTCTTTATTTGCTTGATCTTCCATTACATCTGACTCAGGATCATGAATGCCCAGCATGGAAACTGCCGTGCGTAAAGCAGCCATTGGATGTACAGTAGATAGATCATAAGATTTGAGATGCTCTACTACTTCCTGAGGGATGTCCATGTTTGAGATTAAATCAGATTTAAATTGATTCAGTTCATCTTTGTTTGGAAGTTTCAGATTCCAAAGAAGATAGATAACTTCTTCAAAGCTTGAGTTATTTGCTAGATCATCGATATCGTAACCAACGTAGGTTAATTTATCGTCAATAATTGAACTGATCGATGATTCAGTTGCTGTAATTCCTTCAAGACCTTTGGTTGATGACATACAATCTCTCCTTTTAAAAATTTCCGATGTTTTCGGCCCGAGCGGCAAGAAAACGCTTATTGTACTTAAATGAAATAATTAGGAAATGAACCCCAAAGACAATTATAAAGTATTCTGAGTTGAATGTGAATTGAAACCGTTTAATTTAAGGGAATTTATCGAAATTTCATAGGGAATTCCTTTTTTTAAATAGCTCTTTCAATAAAAAGCTGACCCTGAGTAAAAAATTCACTAGAAAGTGAGGTTCTCATGGACAACCCCGTTTTTCACCAGTTCTTCCGCTTCCTATTTGTAATCACTCTTATACTGTCCAGTATATTTTTAATTATTGGAGCTTGGAAATATTTATATCCTTTTCTCATTGCCTTTATAATTTCAGGTGCTCTTCAACCATTTATTCAACTTTTAGAGAAAAGATTACATTTCCCCAGAACCCTGGCCGTACTATCGCTTCTGTTCTTACTAACTCTTCTTACCGCTTCTCTGCTTACACTAGTTATCGCTGAACTAATTAAAGGTATTCAGCGTCTGGCATTAGCAGCGCCTGTAAACTTTGGTAACCTGGTGAACCATTCTATCGACCAGTTCACCATATGGTTTACCCCTATACTCTATAAAATCGAACAAGTTATTCTTAAATTATCTCCTGAGCAGCAAAGTTCTATTTTTGAATATATAGATATAATAAAAGTAAAGGCAGCAGCTACAGGCGTCCAGATGTTAGAAACCTTATTTCAAAGCTTAATTCGTGGGTTGACCAGCCTGCCCTCCTCTATTACCACTATGCTAATTTTAATGCTGGCCATATTTTTTATATGTAAAGATTGGGAATTGATTACTCATAACCTTAATCGTATCATACCCGTCCATTATCTTGAAAAAACCAGTAGATTTCCAACGGAATTCAAGTCTACCTTACAAGGTATCATTAGAGCCCAATTTATTCTTGTAGGTGTGTCTACTGTTATCATCGGGATCGGCTTATTTATTATTCAAGTCCCAAATGCACTAACGATTACCATGGCTGCTTCAGTAGTAGATATCATTCCCTATATTGGGACTGGCAGCATTTTTATTCCATGGATTTTTTATCAATTTCTTACAGGACAATTCCAGATGACCATAGGTCTTTCAATCATATACATGGTGGTGCTAATCGTTCGACAGACACTGGAGCCTAAAATACTCGCTAACCATTTCGGCGTACCGCCAATCTTATTATTAGCAGGTATGTTTCTGGGTTTTCAAATTTTCGGCTTATATGGAATGATACTTAGCCCTATAGTTATTGTGTTTATCAAGGTTCTTCATACTACTGGAATTTTTAATTTAACGTGGCATTTTATTAAAGGAAACTAACCCCCCAGTTTCATAAAGAAACAGGGGGAATTAGTTTACCTTCTATAAATAGTGACGGTGCCTTTGTCCATCATTTTTGAAATTACTTTTTTTATAAGACGTTTAATGGGTGCCCTGGTTGGAGGAATTAATAATAAAAACCCTATGGCATCAGTAATAAATCCAGGAGTAAGTAATACTGCCCCTCCTACTAATATACAGGCACCATCCAATAGAGTTTCCTGAGGCATTTGTCCGCCCGACATCGAATTTTGGAAGTTTCTGATCGTTTCTAAACCTTGCTGTTTCGCAAGCCACGCTCCTATAACTCCTGTAAGGATAATCAGTAATATAACCCACCAGGGTCCAATCCAGTTTCCAGCCCAAATGAGCAAACCGATCTCAAGTGCCGGGACAATCAGAATAAACAGTAATAACCAGCGAAACATATTATCGTCCCTTTCCAGATCTTTTCTTCTATTATACTTGGAGTTCCAGTACTTTTAAAGTTAAGTACATTAGAGGGAAAACCCTTCTCCTCTCTGTTATCATGACTCTAACTGTCAAAAAAGAATCCAGTTTACACAAATTAGATTTATTTAGAATACATTCAGCTGTTCAGAATCTGAATATACCACTTCAGGGCTGAATAGATGAATCCCTCTCTATAAACCTAACCACAACATTTAGATGAGCTAAAATAAAAAAGAAGGGGAGTGTTCACACTCCCCTTCTTTTAGTCTTTACAGCACACTTGCATGCCCTTCATAAATATCTCCACGTGAGCTGTCAATAGTTATGTCGTTCCCGTCAGAGATTATGCTAAGAGCATCCTTCACGCCTACGATAACAGGAATACCGAGACTTAAGCCTACTACTGCTGCATGCGAAGTTAATCCGCCTTCTACGGTAACCAGACCTGCAGCTTTTTCTATAGCAGGCATCATATCACGATCTGTTCCATGGGTGACAAGAATATCTCCGTCTACTACACGGTCAATCGCTTCTTTAGGATCCTTCGCTACAACAGCTCGTCCATAGGCGCTTTTCTGACCAACGCCTTGTCCTTTAACAAGTACGTCTCCTATTACATGCACTTTCATAAGGTTTGTTGTGCCACTTTCACCTACTGGTACTCCACCAGTGATAATCACACGATCACCACGAGTAGCAACTCCAGATGCTAAGCTGCGTTCAACTGCTACATCAAGCATATCATCTGTAGATTGAGCACGTGGTCCCATCACAGCATAAACTCCCCATACGAGAGAAAGCTTACGGTTAACAGCTTCACTTGAAGTGATAGCTACAATTGGTGCTCTTGGACGATATTTGGAAATCATCCGAGCTGTATGACCGCTTTCCGTTGGAGTCACCACAGCATTTACATCAAGATTAATGGCCGTATGAGTAACAGATTGACTAATTGCATCCGTTATCGTCATATCACTGTGCTTAGAACGCTCATCAAGGATCGCTTTATAATTTAAGCCTGTCTCCGTTTTGCTGGCAATATTGTGCATCGTTTGAACGGATTCAACAGGATAATCACCTGCTGCTGTTTCACCAGAAAGCATAATCGCGTCTGTTCCATCAAAGATAGCGTTCGCAACGTCTGATGCCTCTGCACGAGTTGGACGAGGATTTCTTTGCATAGAGTCCAGCATTTGAGTAGCTGTTATAACTGGTTTTCCAGCTTTATTGCATTTGTGAATAAGTTGTTTTTGCACAAGAGGGACATCTTCCGCTGGGATCTCAACACCTAAATCTCCACGCGCTACCATTAGGCCGTCACTTACTTCCAGGATTTCGTCGATGTTATCAACGCCTTCCTGATTTTCAATTTTAGGGATAATTTGGATATCCAGCGCTCCGTGCTTTTCTAATAGTTCTTTGATTTCAAGAACGTCTGAAGCACGACGTACGAAAGAAGCGGCGATAAAGTCTACTCCCTGTTCAATTCCAAACTCAATATCCTTAGCATCTTTATCCGTAATCCCTGGTAAGTTTACACTTACATTAGGTACGTTGACACCTTTTTTATTTTTCAAAGGACCATTGTTTAAGACAGTGGTTTTGATTTCGTTATTTTTATGGTCGATTTCTTCTACAAGTAACTCTACCAAACCATCATCCAGTAATATTTTTGAGCCTGGCTGGACATCATTAATCAACCCTGGGTACGTAACTGAGATGCGCTCTGCATCACCTTGGATATCATCCATTGAAACATAGACAGTAGATCCTTTTTCCAAATAAACTTCTTCTTCTTTTAGAGTACCTGTCCGTATTTCAGGACCCTTCGTGTCTAACAATATAGCGACCGTTTTACCTGTGGAGGCAGATGCCTCACGAATGTTTTTAATACGAGCTCCATGTTCTTCGAAATCTCCATGAGAGAAATTCAATCGAGCAACATTCATTCCTGCTTCAATTAGTTGACTTAATTTCTCAACTGATTCAGAAGCCGGTCCAATCGTACTAACGATTTTTGTTTTTCTAAACATACTTATTTCCTCCTCTGATACATCATTCATATTATATTGATAACTCTTTAGAAAGACGATACATATCCAGATCCACTTGATGTTTAGTGTTGAGAATTTCTACTATATCATGATCGACTAATTTGTTTTTTTGTATACCAACCATGCGCCCTGATTTTCCGTTCAATAGGAGATCTACAGCATGAGCACCCAGACGGCTGGCAAGGACACGGTCAGAGGCTGAAGGAGAGCCTCCTCGCTGAGTATGGCCTAATACTGTCACTCGCGTCTCTAGATCTGTGGCTTCTTTAATCTTGCGCCCAAAATCAACACCACTTCCCACTCCTTCTGCAACGATAATAATGCTGTGACGCTTTCCACGATCATGTCCGCGTTTTAAGCGGTCGATAACATCATTGAATTCATCTTCAAATTCCGGTATTAACACGCTCTCCGCTCCATCGGCCAGTCCAGCCCATAAAGCCAAGTCTCCTGCATTACGTCCCATAACTTCAATAACATAGGTGCGCTCATGAGAAGTAGCCGTATCACGGATCTTGTCAATAGCATCAATAATCGTGTTTAAAGCAGTATCAAAACCAATTGTAAAATCGGTTCCTGGAATATCATTATCTATTGTTCCAGGTACACCAATACAAGGATAACCTTTTTCAGTCAGTTTCTTAGCACCCATAAAGGTCCCGTCACCACCAATAGCGATCAGTCCTTCTATGCCGTGCTTCTTCATCTGTTCAATGCCCTTCAGCTGACCTTCCTCGGTCTTAAATTCTTCACAGCGGGCTGAATACAGCTTCGTACCTCCTCGCTGAATAATATCGCCGACGGAGCCTAGTTCCATTTTATCAATACTGCCATCGATTAACCCCTGGTATCCATATTTAATTCCGTAGACTTCTACATTATGGTAGATTGCTTTACGCACAACGGCACGAATAGCAGCATTCATACCTGGAGCGTCACCGCCACTTGTAAGTACACCAATTTTTTTCATTAGAATCACCTCAAATTATTTACTAATTGGTTTGTGCCCAATCATGGAACTTTTGAAACCTTCTGAACCCTTCTGAACCTACAAGACCCTCTCTTACATCTAGTTTGTACAAATAAGTAAAATGTAAAAGATAAGTGGATAAAGTCGTAATAATTCAGGATGATAGCGTTACCATCCTCCTAAGATGGGAAAAGTCGCACTAATTGATGTGCGACTTCTTTATATTAGCTGATATTCATTTATACCGTGTTCATTATAAATCAAGTAACGCATAATCGCCAATACTTTTATATTTATTAAATCGTTCTTCTAATAATTGACTGTTTTCCAAGGCTGAGAGCTCTTTTAGGGATGACTCAATAACTTTTTCAATTTCATTTGCTTGATATTCTACATCACGGTGAGCTCCACCTCTGACTTCAGGAATGACTTCATCAATTACATTTAATTCTTTTAAATCATAGGACGTAATCTTCATAGATTCAGCAGCCTGCTGGGCTAGTCCTGCGTCTTTCCAAAGTATAGACGACGCGCCTTCAGGAGAAATAACAGAGTAAGTCGAGTTCTCAAGCATATAGATCCGGTCACCTATTCCGAGACCAAGCGCTCCCCCGCTTCCTCCTTCTCCGATCACAATACAGATGATGGGAACGTTAAGACCTGCCATTTCCATAAGGTTACGCGCAATAGCTTCGCTTTGGCCCCGCTCTTCCGCTGCCTTTCCGGGATAAGCCCCCTTCGTGTCGATGAAAGTAATAATGGGACGTTTGAATTTATTAGCTTGTTTCATCAAACGCAGAGCTTTTCGATACCCTTCAGGATGAGGCATACCAAAGTTCCTTCTAATATTCTCTTTTGTATCTTTTCCTCGCTGATGTCCAATTACTGTAACAGGAGTTCCCTGAAATTTAGCAATTCCCGCAACTAGTGCAGCGTCATCCCCGTATAAGCGGTCACCGTGAAGTTCCAGAAAGTCGGAGAAGATGTATTCAATATAGTCAAGAGTTGTCGGACGCTCAGGGTGCCTTGCCATTTGAACTCGGTCCCAAGGCTGCATACGATCATAGACATCGACTTCGAGCTTTTCCAATCGTTTCTCTAAGGTTATAATTTCTTCACTCAGATCCATTTCACTGTTTTCAGTCATGCGTCTCAGTTCTGCAATTTTTTCGCGCAGCTCAATTACCGGTTTCTCAAACTCAAGTATATGCTTCACGTTTTTTCACCTCCTGGATGGTGAATTTCTAAGACCAATCCAAGTGTTTTTTTCAATTCATGACGATGCAGGACACGATCCAGCTGTCCATGTTCCAGCAAGAATTCAGCGGTCTGAAAGTCATCTGGTAATTTCTCACGAATAGTCTGCTCAATGATTCTTCTACCGGCAAAACCAATTAATGCACCAGGCTCCGCGAAATTATAATCCCCTAGTGAAGCAAAGCTGGCTGAAACCCCTCCTGTAGTAGGATGGGTCATAACCGAAATGAACAATCCGCCTTCTGCGTGCAGCCGCTGCAGAGCTACAGAGGTTTTACCCATCTGCATTAAACTCAGGACACCTTCCTGCATTCTAGCACCGCCAGAAGCAGTAAAAATGATAAATGGAATTTTTTCCTTTCTGGCTTTCTCGATAGCATTCGTAATTTTCTCACCAACTACAGAACCCATACTTCCCATACGAAAACGGGCATCCATAACAGCTACCGCTGTATCCAAGCCGTTCAATTGAGCTCTTCCAGTAACAACGGCTTCGTTTAAGTCTGATTTCAAGCGATCTTTTTCAAGCTTTTCTTCATAATCAGGAAAGCCTAATGGATTGCTTGAAATCATCTGCTTGTCCCATTCTTCAAAAGTATCCCCATCAAATATATGCTCCAATCTTTCATAAGCATTCAAACGGTGATGATGATCACAATGAGGGCAAACATTCATATTCCGATTTAATTCTTTTCTATAAAAGATCTTTTGACAATTTGGACACTTTTGCATAAGACCTTCAGGTACATCCTTTTTCGCTTCTTGTCGCGGGATGGATGCGTAGCGTTTTTTCTTGCTGAAAAAATCTCTTAGCAAGGTGATTCCTCCTTTGTGACAAAGCTTCCTTTCTATCTAATATACAAAATAGCACTGCTATAATCACCCTTTATTTGCCGAACCATTACGACAAACCATACTTAAGGATAAAGCATAAGTATATCTTTTTTATTTCCATTTATTATTATCTCTATCACTTGTTTATACCAGCCAGCTTCATATTGGATATCCTCTCTTGCAAGTGCAAATCCGGATATGAATTGCCACATTGATAATAGCAGTGGGCGGTCACAAAGTTCAAATAAGAAGGTAAAGAAAGACTGATATCTTTCTTTTGCCTTTTCTTTGATTATTATTTGCTCCAGTTTCAACCTTTGCCCTTCCGCGATCTTTCCAACAAGGATAAACAAGACTTCCTTCTCCAGCATTTGCTTAGCCGTCAATAATTCTTCCCTGGTCCTTGATTCATTTAAAAGGAAACTCGATAATAATTCAACCATATGATAAGGGCGATAAGCACGTATATAAGTACCCTCGCCACGCTTAGTCTCTATTAAACCCAGCAGCTCCATGGCTCGAAAAGCTTCTCTAATCGATGATCTGCCAACATTTAACTGTTCACTTAACTCACGCTCTGAAGGTAATTTATCTCCTGGTTTTAATTGATTTTCATCAATATAAGACTTTAATTGGTATAAAACACCTTCATATACTTTCCCTTGATGCGATCGGGTCACGAACTTTGTACACCCCTTTTTTCAGTTGAAGAGCAATTCAAATATATGTAACAAGAGAAAAGCGGATGCCTTTCTCCAATCCTATTATTGCTCTTCAATTAAAGTCATTTGTCTAGTTTTTTCTGCAACTTCTTCGGGGTCTACATGATGTCTGGCAACACCAGATTCCATGGCAGCTTTAGCAACACTTGCTGCTACTGCCGGAGCTACACGAGTATCAAAAGGCGCAGGAATCACGTAATCTGCGTTCAATTCTTCTTCGCTTACAAGGGAAGCAATCGCCTCAGCCGCAGCTATTTTCATTTTTTCATTAATTCGAGTCGCACGTACGTCGAGAGCTCCACGGAATATACCCGGGAACGCTAAAACATTATTTACCTGATTAGGAAAGTCTGAGCGACCTGTCCCAACTACACGCGCCCCAGCTTCTTTTGCGTCTTCCGGCATAATTTCTGGTTCCGGATTAGCCATGGCGAATATAATAGAGTCATCATTCATGCGAGAAACCATTTCTTTAGATAAAAGCCCGCCTACAGAAACACCTATAAATACGTCTGCCCCTTCCATTACTTCAGAAAGCTTTCCTTCTAACCGATCCTTATTTGTGATCTTAGCTATTTCGTCTTTAACATCATTCATGCCGTAATCGCGTCCCTCAAAGATCGCGCCTTTAGAATCGCACATGATTATGTCCCGCACACCGAAATGGTAAAGAAGCTTAATAATGGCAATTCCTGCTGCACCAGCTCCATTTGCCACTACTTTAATATCAGAGAAAGACTTTCCAGTTACTTTTAAGGCATTCATTAAACCGGCAACTGTAACAATCGCTGTGCCGTGCTGATCATCATGAAAGATAGGAATATTAGTTTCTTTCTTGAGTCGATCTTCTATAATAAAGCAATTTGGAGCAGCGATATCTTCCAGATTCACGCCCCCAAAGGTTGGTTCCATTAGCTTCACAGTCTGAACAATCTGATCGACATCTCTTGTATTTAAACAGATTGGAAAAGCATCTACCCCTGCGAAACTTTTAAATAATACTGCTTTGCCTTCCATTACAGGAAGTGCAGCTTCCGGCCCAATATTACCAAGCCCAAGTACAGCTGATCCATCACTCACAACAGCAACCATGTTTCCTTTCATGGTGTAGTCATAGACTGTTTCCTGATGGTCATAAATTTCCTTACATGGTTCAGCGACACCTGGTGAATAAGCCAGACTTAAATCCTTAGCATTCCTTACAGGGACCTTGGAATGGGTTTCCAGTTTTCCTTTATTGACACGATGTATATGCAGTGCTTCATCTCGCAAATTCGACACGACTACACGCTCCTTTAACCAATTAGTATAAACCGCTCCAGGTGGTCAGACCACCATTAACTTCTTAATTATAACAGATGACTTGCTAGTGTAAAGGAAATACAAAAGCATGGACTGAGAGATGGTCATGTCTTGTTGCGACGCAGAGCCACTGAGGATGAACCAAAATATTGCTCCAGCATTTGAAGACATTCTCTGGATGGATTCAATGAATAATTTTCATCCAGCTGATAGGTTTTTCTCTCTTCTGTTCTGAATAACAATACAGGGGTATTACCCGGGAAATACTTTGCAGCTTCTATTAAGTGCTCCAATGCCTGGTATTCCTTGGATTTATCCAACTTAATAAACAAACGATCCTTTGTTGCAGAGGGCAGACTTTCCATCTCAAACTTTGAAATTTCAGAAATAAGCAGCTGCTTACGCTCATTTCTTTCTTCTACTTTCCCTGAGACGATGATCAGCATTTGTTCAGACAGCCAAGTTTTTGCACCTCTGTAGACTTCTGGAAAGAGCACCGTTTCCATTTCCGCTGTTTCATCACTAATCGTCATAAATGCCATCGGATCTCCACGTTTTGTTCTAATTTCTTTAATAGCTTCTACTACGGCGGCCGTTGCGATTTTCCGGGACCTGCTCGTCAATAATAATTGCTGTAAAGATAGAACCCCTTTTTTACGAAGTGATTTGCGATGATATTCCAGCGGGTGCTCGGATAGATACGTTCCAAGCACCTCTTTTTCCATGGCTAATTTTTTTAAAATTGGAAACGGATCTACGCTTACCGGCTCCTTCATATCTATATCTTCACTGAACATACCTGGCTGATCCTGAAATTCTTTAAAAAGCTCCCCTTGTTCAAGGGCTTGATCAATACTTGCAAGCAGACTCGCTCGGTTTGTATTGAGTTCATCAAATGCCCCCGCTATAATGAGTGATTCAATAACAGAACGGCTGACTGAACTGGAAATAACTCTTAAACAAAAATCATTCAAATGTTTATAAGTACCATTTTTTCTTTCCTCGAGAATAGCATGAGCAGCCTGATACCCCACTCCTTTTATAGCCATCAAACCAATCCGTATCCCACTGCCTTCACTCTGGGTAGACATGTAGCTTCTATTAATGGAAGGAGCCTTCACGGAAACCTTAAGCTCGCGAGCTTCACGAATATAAGCAGCCAGCTTCTCCCGATCCCCGCTATTTGCATTAATTAATTCTGCCATGAAGTAAGAGGGGTAATGAGCCTTAAGGTATGCCAGATGATAGGAGATAAAGCTATACGCAACAGCATGACTTCGATTAAACCCATAATTAGAGAACTTTACGATCCAATCAAAAAGTTCGTAAGCCACTGTCTCTTCATACCCATTCTTTAAAGCCCCGGCTATAAATTCATTCCTTTGCTGCTGCAACACCTGAGCCTGTTTCTTACTTACTGCCCTTCTTAATAAATCCGCCTGGCCCAGACTATAACCCGCAACTTTTTGCGCTACTTGCATGATCTGTTCTTGATAAACCAATACCCCAAAAGTAGAGGCTAAAATCGGTTTTAAATCCGGATGAGGGTATTGTATTTCTTCTTTTTGATGCTTTCGATTAATATATACAGGTATATAATCCATAGGACCTGGTCGATAAAGAGCATTAACAGCAACAACATCTTCAAAATGGGAAGGCTTTAGCCTTCTCAAAACACTTTTCATGCCCTGTGATTCAAGTTGAAAAACGCCATTCGTTCTTCCTTCTTTTAATAAGTGAAAAGTAGGTTCATCTGTTAATGGAATACGGGAAAGAGAAAAGTCTTCATTTTCATATCTTCTTATTTTACTTTCCATTTTTTCTAAAAAAGTAAGGTTTCTCAGCCCTAGAAAATCAATTTTCAACAAACCTATCTTTTCCAAATCTCCCATAGCCATTTGTGTAAGAAAGACCTCACTCTGTCCATTCATAAGGGCCGTGTAATTCACTAAAGGTTTCTGACTAATGACGACTCCTGCTGCATGTGTGGAAACATGACGAGGAAGCCCTTCAAGTTTGGCAGCTATATGAAATAATTTTTTTAATGCAAGAGAACTTCTTATATATTCTTTTAAAGGTTCTGACCTTTGCACAATCTGAACGAGTCCGTCATTCGTGCCCTTCGGAATATGCTTCAATATATAAGCCGAGTCGCTTTCATCTACTGCCATCACTTTAAACAACTCTCTTAAAACACTCCTTGCAGCGAATGTACCAAACGTGCAGATTTGAGCTACATGTTTTTCTCCATATTTACGGCTAACATACTCTATCACTTCATCTCTTCTATGATCGGGAAAGTCAATATCTATGTCCGGCATGGTAACCCGTTCAGGGTTTAAAAACCTCTCAAATAACAAGTTGTACTGCAGAGGATCAATTTGAGTAATGTTCAGAAGATAAGCGACGATAGAACCCGCCGCCGATCCCCTGCCCGGTCCTGCATGAATTCCCTGACGTCGTGCATAAGCTATAAAGTCCCAGACAATTAGAAAATAATCACTAAAATCCATCGAGGTGATAACATTTAATTCATGCTCCAATCGCTCCTGGGCCTCTACTCTCCTTTTTTGATACTTTTCTTCTAATGCCTCATAACACAAATTCATTAGATAGTCGTCCGCGCTTTCACCTTCAGGAACTGGATAAGAAGGAATTAACTGCTGATCCAGTGACATTTGAAGATCACATTTTTCAGTAATCTTTGCAGACTGCTCGATGACTTCAGGCCACCAGTCTTTAAATAAATTTTCCATTTCATCACTTGATTTTAAATACTCATGCTGAACTCGTTCTTTTGTATCTGGTGACAGTCGTTTCCCTTCTTCTATAGCCTGAAGCGCTTGATAGGCTGCTGCATCCTCTTGTTTTAAATATTTAACTTCTCCTAAAGCAACTACTGAGAGTCGTTTATCTGATGTCCACTCTCTTAATGGCTGATGAATCTGCCTTTCTGAATGAAGATCACGGTCTTTTATACTTAGATAAAGGTCATCTGACGAAAAAATGGATATCCAACGCTCCATTCCATGTTCCAGTTCACCGAACTCACGTCTGGAAAGTGGTTCAGCCCAGGGAGAGGATGAGGTCATAATTATTGCGACCAGGCCATCTTTATAAGAATTCATATAGGATAAAGGCAGAGACTCTTTTTGTGTTTGTATGTAAGAACTTAATCTCATTAAATTCTGATAACCCTTATAGTTTTTAGCCAGAAAAAGAACAGGAAAATCTCCTCCGTCTGAGAACAGGCTGGTCTTCATACCTATAATTGGCTTAATACCTCGCTTTTGACAAGCTTGATAAAATGCCACACTTCCGCTCATCACTTCTTCATCTGTCAGAGCTAATGCCTGAAAGCCAAGCTCGCTTGCCCTCTCTGCCAGTGAGTCAATTTTCACAGTACTCTTCATTAAACTATATCCGCTTTGAACATTTAAATGAGTAAAAGTCACCGTCTTCACCTTCTTTCCTTCTCAATTATAGCGGGATGAGAGGCGACTTAAAAGCCTCCTGCATATTTACTGTGTACACACCATATTTTCATAATAACAACATAAAAACAAGCTGGCGAAATGAGGGACAAGATGGACGACCGCTTAATTATATCCATGACTCAATGCTTCTTTATCGCTTTTGGAGTTATTGTAGGAGGAACGATTATCGGAAGTATTGGAAGTTATGTGACAGGTGAAGCCCCTTTAACTGCCATGTTCCGTATTGCAAAAGGGCTTAGAATATGGGCGATTGTTGCGGCTATCGGTGGTACGTTCGATGCGATAAGCAACTTTGAAAAAGGAATTTTTGATGGATCTACTTTTGATTTATTCAAACAAGTCATGATCATCGTAGCAGCTATGGGAGGTGTCAAAGCAGCACTATTATTATTTGAGTGGCTGCTTGGAGAGGAAGTGACCTGATGCATATCCCGCCACTGTATAGGAAGAAAGAGTGGAGGCGTTTTTTTGCAGGGATGGTATTTGGAGCAGTTATTGGATACTTGTTTTTCCTATTCATATATGGACAGCTGCAGGAGAAATATACTGAGGAACATATCGAACTTAATTCAAAATTAAGCGAAATGGAAGCCAAATACGAAGGAATGCTTAATAATCAAAAAGAAGAAACAGAAAACCAGCCACTTACTGTAGTTGATATTTCTGTTTCTTACACTAACGCAAAAAAATTAGAGATAGACCTTCTGACTCAGCATCAGCTGACTACACTTGTCAAGGAACAGCTTACATCAGTACCTGGTAAAGACTTGTCGGTAGTGGCTGATCAAATCGATCTAATTATATCCACGATAGAAAATAAAAATTATGTAGTTGATGATTTTACTTACGAATTAAAAGTAGCAAAGCTAATTGCATCGCAGGTCATAAAAATTCATCTGGAAATTAAACTCGTGCGTTAAACAAAAACCAGCAGGGGAAACCGAGGTCACTGAGAAACTGAAGATTTATGAATGGTAGAATTTAAAAAAGCGGACTGTATGGAATATTTTTCCTTACAGTCCGCTTTTCTTCTATTTTCATGAGGCTTGCGCTCTCTATTCCTTCATTAGTTTCACGATTTATTTCACATTCGCTGTAAAAATCGCCATTGCGCCTTGAAGGCGCATGCCTGAAGAACATCACTCTTTTTAGATGAGCCACCGTTGATTCCGCGATGAGCGTTCGGTGGTGACGCCTGCGGGAACAGCGCGAGCCGAAGATCCACTTGGTCAAGCGATCTTCTTGAGCAAGTTAGCTGAGGCCGTGCCCGCGGCAAGCATCCACCGACAAGCGATTCGTGAGAATCAACAACAACCTTTACTAACCTAACTACTCTTGGTAGAAAGGAGTTTTTCAGTGGCCTCGGGGAAACCCGCTAGTTTTTATAGTTCATACATACCTCTTCAAGCTCTCTGGCAATCTCTTCAGTTTCCTCCCATGAAGAAGCTGAAGCTCCGGCAGCCATAGGATGTCCGCCTCCGTCATGGTTAGCTGCTATTTCATTAATAATCGGTCCTTTTGAACGAAGTCTAACCCTGATAATATTGTCTTCCTCTACAAAGAACGCCCAGGCCATTACACCTTCGATATCGCCTAACAATCCAACCAGCATACTAGTTTCTGAAGCCGTCACCTCAAAGTCTTCCAATACTCGCTTAGGTAATGCTACCGTAGAGCACCCAGCTTTGGTGACGGTGAAGTTCTGCAGTACATACCCTTTAAGTTTAGCGACTTTAACAGGAGTTTTATATAGTTCATTATAGAGAGCTGGACGGTCAAATTCGTAATTTACTAACTCGGCAGCATACGTAAGTGTTCTGTGTGTTGTACTAGGAAATAAAAAACGCCCGGTATCGCCGACAATACCTCCATAGATTAATCGGGCGGCTTGTTCATTTAAAGTAAATAATCCCTCACTCCATTGAGTATATAAATGATAGATCATTTCACAAGTGGAGCTTGCCGATGTATCCACCCACTGGATATCTCCATATCGATCCACCTCTGGATGATGGTCAATCTTTATGAGAAGATCACCGTCTTTGTATCTTTGATCATCTATTCTTGCCTGATTGGCGGTATCACAAACAATCACCAGTGCACCTTGATAAGCTTCATCAGGGACGGAGTCCATCCGCGCAAAAAAATGTAAGGAAGGTTCTTCTTCCCCTGTAATCAAGATATTCTTATCCGGGAAACTTGCCTTAATCATCTCTGCTAGTCCTGCCTGGGACCCATAAGCATCCGGATCAGGCCTTACGTGCCGATGGATAATAATGGTTGAATATTTTTTTATCGCTTCCGCAATCGCCTTTATACTCATTAACAAAACCCTCTCTATACTTAGCCTTTTATAATTAAATCATATATTTCTTTTGACAGGTAGCCATTTCAATGAAAACAAGCTACAATAAAGGAGAAAAAATTTTACTTCAGGAGTCGATACATTGTGATAATATTTCCTGTTCTAATTTTGGTGTCCTTAGTTCTTTATATTTATTACAAAGTTATGATCGTGAGGACCAAAGATCCTTTAACCCAAGATTATTTGAATAGTAAATCAAAAGTATTTTTAGGAAGTTTCATCTTCTTTTTTGGAATCAACCAATATATGTTTTATGAGACAAGACTTTCTTTATTTATTGGTATTCTATTTCTTGCACTTGGAATTTTCCAAACTAAAGAAGGATGGAAGGCTGCAAAACATTACCGTAATGAATTTCAAAAACATCAGGCTAGTGTTCAATCTTAAATCAAAAGTCGCTGCTTAACTGCAGCGACTTTTTTTATTTATCGATCAATCAACTGAGCCATCAATAAGGCCTTCCCTACAATAGATCCTTCATGGTGCACTTCTATGTCTACTTTAGCGAATTTACGTCCTACTTCTAAGATATTAGGGGCAATAATAACTTCACTTTCAATTTGCACGGGCTTTATAAAATAGACAGAAATATTTTCTACTACAAGATCTCCCTTTTTATATTTTCTTAACAGTCTGCTTGAGGATTCTGTAATTAAAGAAATAAACACCCCATAAGACATTGTGCCCAGCTGATTTGTCATTTGCGGAGTGACCATTGTTTTCAATACATGTTCATCCTCTTCATTCTTTACGATTTCAAGTTGATTCGTGGCTAAATCATCAATCGTCTCTCCGACTTGCGGTTGTCTCTGAATCTGCTGCAAAGCTTTCAGTACATCCTGACGGGATATAATTCCCTGCAATTTATGAGAAGGATCCACCACAGGCATTAATTCAATTCCTTCCCAGACCATCACGTGAGCAGCGTTTGCTAAGGAAGTTCTTACATGGACGGTCATTGGATTCCGAGTCATAACTTTGTCAATTCTCATGGAGCTGTCTTTTCCAATAACATCTTTAGAGGTTACAATCCCGACAACTCGATTATGTTTATCTACGACTGGATACCGGCTGTGCTTTGTCTCATTATTAAACTCATGCCATTTTTCCACTTGGTCATCTACCACTAAAAACTTAGTTTCTTGAAAAGAAGTATAAATATCATCAATTAAAACAATTTCTTTTTTAATTAATTGATCATAAATCGCACGGTTAATCATTGTAGCTACTGTAAACGTATCATAGCTGGTCGAAATGACAGGAAGTTCTTTCTCATCTGCTAATTGCTTCACTTGATCGGTTGTATCAAAACCTCCAGTTATGAGGACAGCTGCACCTTCTTTGATAGCCAATTCATGTGCATTGGTCCTGTTCCCAACAATAAGCAGGGAGCCTGCTTCTGTATAACGCATCATGGCATCAAGCTTCATGGCTCCGATAACGAATTTACTTAACGTCTTATAGAGTCCTTCTCTTCCACCAAGCACCTGACCATCCACAATATTAAGAATTTCTGCGAAGGTCAGTCGTTCAATATCCTCCTTTTTTTTCTTTTCAATTCGAATGGTTCCAACCCGCTCCATGGTACTGACTAAATTTTGGTTTTCAGCTTCTTTAATCGCACGGTAAGCTGTTCCCTCACTTACATTCAAGGCTTTTGCTATACGACGAACGGAAATTTTACTACCGACCTCTAATGTTTCAATATACTCCAGAATCTGTTCATGTTTTGTAGCCATACGCCCACCATTCTTTCTAACTGTACTAATTAATAACCTTATTATTGTTATTATACAAGTGATACAGTTACTTCGCAATTTCTGTGGGGATCTGATTTATTTTCATTAAAAAGCCTTCCGTCTATAATAGACGGAAGGCTACGATAAGTTGATATTAAAGGTCTAAAGTGTCTCCAGGTTCGAGAGCCATTCCTTTGCCTGGCTTCACTTTCTCAGCGAAGCCTTTCCCGTCCTGATTAATCAATTCAAAAGTGTTGTAGTGAATAGGAACCACCTGTTTAGCCTGCAGCCATTCAGCAGCTGTCAGAGCATCTTCAGGACCCATAGTAAAATTATCACCAATTGGCAGGAAAGCGAGATCGATGTTATTACGTTCCCCTATCATTTTCATATCAGAGAATAGGCCTGTGTCGCCTGCATGGAAAATAGTTTTTCCTTCAATCGTTAAGAGGATTCCTGTTGGCATTCCTGTATAAACAATTGTTCCATCTTCTTCTGTATAGGATGAACCATGAAATGACTGCGTAAATTTCACATGACCAAAGTCAAATTCATGACCTCCCCCTATATACATTGGGTGGGCGTTTAACTCTTTGTTTCCAAGATAAGTGGCGAGCTCAAACGGAGCCACAATTTGGCAATTATTGCGTTTTGCAATCTCAAAGGTGTCTCCTACATGATCATTGTGACCATGCGTGAGTAAAATGACATCCGGATTCACTTCATCTGCGTTAAGATCTGTGTTTCCATTTTCAGAAATAAACGGATCAATTAAAATCGTTTTGCCATTCGCTTCTACCTTTACTACAGAATGTCCATGATAAGATACTTTCACTTTACCACTCCTTAATCATTATTTTTCCTCGTTTAATAGTTTTGCCAGGCACTTTCATACTTTTGTATTAAATGAGGATCTATTAATGTATTTGGCTTTAAGGGAACAACTTCCCCTTCACGGTTTACGATTTCCCGGTCTTCATCTTTTCCAAACACTGTCATAGACTTTAACACTTCATCTGTTAGAAATTTCGTTTCGACTTGAATAGAAATCTCTTCAACTTTAATTGGCTCCCTGCTTGCCATAACAAAGCCCCAGTTGCCGAAACTTGGGATATCCACATGAAAATTGGCTGTATGTAATCCCGTCGATTCTATTGTTTTACTTATCGTCCAGTAGACACTGGGAGCAAACACAGGACTGGTGGCCTGAACCATTGCTGCACCCCCTGGTTCCAGATGATTTCGGAGCAAAGAATAAAATTCTCTGGTATAAAGCTTATTTAAACTCTCATTATTGGGGTCTGGCAAGTCAGAAATAATAATGTCATACCAATCTTCAGACCCTTCTAAAAATTCGAAAGCATCATCATTTCGCACCTGAACTCGTTCATCTGATAGTGCCCCTTGGTTTAACTGTAATAAATGATAATTATTCTTCGCTAAAGTTGTGACAGCCGGGTCTAAATCTACCACTGTAATATTCTTAATTTTCTCATACTTTAATAATTCCTTTACGGCAATTCCATCTCCCCCGCCGAGAACGAGTACATTTTCCTTAGCATCTGCATTAGCAACAGTAGGATGGATCAGAGTTTCGTGGTAGCGGTATTCATCTGAGGAACTGAATTGCAGCGAACCATTTAAGAATAAGCGAGTGTCTCCCTGCTCTTTTGTCACGACTATTTTTTGATAGGCGCTTTCCTCCATGTGAATAATTGGATCTTTGTATAACTTCTGTTCGAAGGAAAACGCTAATTCTTCCCCGAAGAATAAACCGCCAATTAGAAGAATCGCAATAAAAACAGCTGCACTTGTGTGAAGAACTAAGCGCTTAATTTCAGATCGAAATAAATATAAAACTACTAAAGCTACCGATAAGTTGATACAGGCTACAAAAAAGGCACTTTTAACCATACCCATTTGGGGCCGAAGATAGAAGGCAAATAACAATCCTCCTATAAGACCTCCTGCGTAATCAGAAAACAACACTCTAGCTGTACTCCGGTTCAGTTCTACTCCAATTTCATTAGCTTTTCGAATTAATATTGGCAGTTCAAGACCAGTCAATCCCCCGATGGTAAAAGTTATAAGATACAAAAACAATGCATCAGTTCCTGAGGGAGCGAATGCCGTCATCCCAAACATGGTAAAGCTTGAAAAACCACCAATAAGTGCCACCATGAATTCAATCCATATAAACGTAATAATCAGGTTTTTCATAACACGCTCGCTGATACTAGCCCCCACACCCATTCCAGTTAGAAATAAACTGATGGTCAGGGTGTACTGTTTCACCCCATCTCCAAGGATATAGGAGCCAAGTGCCCCAAACAGAACCTCAAATATAATTCCGCATATAGAAACGATTCCCGAAGCCCAATAGATTAGATGACTTTTTCTCTTGCCGTTTGTTTCCAAATTTGTTCACTCCAACCCGTAATTTTCGGATTCTGTTGTTATCCCTCAAAAAAGCCACTATGCTGGTACTCATAGTGGCTTTACTTAGATATCCATTGTTCTCTATGTAATTGACGCTCCAATTACAAAAGCAAGGCCTATGGACACACCCATCGAAATGATCCCTACTGCCGTATTATTAGCTTTAAGTTGAGTTTCAACGGAGAATTTACGAGTAAGCATTTCAAATAATAGATAAGCGATCATTTGAAGGATGACTCCATAAGCGCCCCAAATTAATGTATCCCAAACGGTAAAGCTGTGATAAATAGCAAACGAAAGAACTATACAAATCCCGATAATCTTCCCTGATATGGACATGGCTATAGCCTGATTGCCTTTTTTCACTTCATCCCAGTCCTTATACTGTCGTGTTAACCATTCAAATACTAAAAGTCCAATCAATACTACTATTACAGCAATGACAAAGTATCCTAATGTAGCTAAAAACGGTTCCATGCTGATTACCTCCTTTATTTTCCTGTTCCTGGCCCTCCACCGCGAGTTGAAGACCCACGAAGAGACCCTGAAGTTCCTGTATTATAATTCCCGTACATCCCGTACCCTCCGTAGCAGTTTCCTGATTGCCTGCATGTATTGCTTCTCCGGTTATACCAGTCGTTTGAACCAAGCATTCGATTTAACAGGATAGCCGTAAACATCCCATTAAAGAAACCTGGTGAATAGTGATTTCTCACAAACTGATCAGAAGCCAGTTCAATAGTGATAACGTCTGGTTCTTCTTCACTTTCCTGAATAATCACAAAGTGGTCCGGATAAACGAGTGCTTGTTTATCCTCCTGCCTTTCACTGATTTCTTCAGGCGTTATAGCACCAGCTAAAGCATCAGCTACTTCCGTAATAGTTAATTCTCTGGTCATGTATATGCGTGAAGTAGTTCCCTGGTCAGATCGTACAGTGTCTAACAAAGGAAAGTTTTGTTGAATTAAGTCTTCAATTGAATCCGCTTCCGAATTTTCTATTTTATTTAAAATTTCAGAACGATCAGGTTCACTGGGCAGTTCTCCATATGTATCTTCTATATTTGACCCTGAAATACCTCTCATTGGATTCCCATTTCCAAACACGTTAAACAAAAGAACGATAGCAATTATACCAACGACAAATATGCCTCCATATTCTCTCAATGCAGCTCCTCCCCTCTTTTGAAAATATCCGTGCCTGACGCAGTGTCAGGCACGGAGTATCATTTGCATACTGGTTATTCTTTATTCATCTTCTTCTTCAATTCTTCCAGTTCATTATCTACACTGTCATTATTATTCAATTCTTCAAACTCGTCATCGAGGGAACGGCTTTCAGAGGACATATCTTCGCTTGTTTCAGCTTCGGCTTCATGCTGCATAACCTTCTCTTCCATGCGCTCAAAGCCTTGACGCGACTCATCCCCGCCGATATTGGACATTGTACGATTCATCTTCGTACGTGTCTTCGCGGATTCAGCACGCGCTTTTAGTGAATCTTTTTTCAGTTTCATTTCCTGATATTCTTTCTTCATTTCGTCCAATTTTTGGCGCAGATTACTGGAATCAGTTTGGGCACGCTCCCAGGACGCTTTTAGTTGATCTGCCTGGTCCTGATGATTCTTTTTATCTTCAAGAGCACGGCGGGCTAAATCTTCGTTTCCTGCTTCAATCGCTTGCTCAGCCTGCTGCATGCGTTTATCCACTATTGCTTGGGAATCATCATACTTGCGCTTCAGCATTTTCTCATTGGCGATTTGTTTAGCAACCGCACTTTCAGCTTCACGGATGTCGTTTTCCATATCTCTCATAAATTGGTCAAGCATCTTCACAGGATCTTCTGCTTTATCAAGCATCGAATTTAACTCTGAACCTACTACTGTTTTAACACGTTTGAAAAATTTAAACATTTAAAATTCCTCCTTCATTATTTGGAACCAGCAATTATTTTAATCTCATAAGCTTCAATATCATAACCGTAACTAACTTCTACTTCACTACCCCATTCTTCTAGACTGAGATAAGTCTCTTCATCATCTGAAAGATAATCGGCGTAATGAGTAGTTCGTCCATTAATATTCTTACTTCTGCCTTCCCCTGTAACCCGCGCTTCGCCTTCTTCATCTTTATTGTAGGTTTTCCCATCATATTGAAGCTGTTTTGGATAAGGGGTGGACACCGGCAGCTTAATCGTTTCGTACATCCCTAGCTCAAGCTCATCATCCATTTCCGCCGAAAGCCATTTGGTAGTCTGGCCTTCTAGGAGCTGGTAAGCAAACCACTCATATGACCCGTCCCGGTAAGTGATC
The DNA here is from genome assembly GCF_049282395.1 of Halobacillus sp. Lineage (NCBI taxonomy): Bacteria > Bacillati > Bacillota > Bacilli > Caryophanales > Bacillaceae > Halobacillus > Halobacillus sp. Next base: position 23,003 of record NZ_JBAPTY010000080.1, read on the forward strand.
TTACCCACTACCTCATAATCGACAAGATCGTATGTGAGAATATCGCCTATCTGAATATTCAGTACGGTTCGTTCTTCAACTTCAGGAGCTTGTTTCTTTTGGTTGGAAAACAATCTTGAAAAGAATCCCAAATGCTCACCTCACCTTTCTATATGACCCTGTGTACTTCTATCTACGTGCCTGGATACCCTTTGGTTTCACTTTTTAAAAAGTTTTCTCTTATTATCGTATCAGACTTTTGATCTAAATGCCTGCTTAGTGCATTTCTCCAATATTATTTTTTTCATTTTTTTCCCTTATTCATATCTTTGAAAATTGAATATGTCGCGTATAATCAAAATTCAAATAATTTATAAAGGAGTGGAAATATATGAAGGTTTTAGAACAAGCGAGTAACTTTGTAGGGAAAACCTTTGCAATCTGGGTTTTACTGTTTGCGGTATTATCATTTTTTATTCCCTCAGGTTTCTCATGGATCGCTCCATATATTGTGCCATTATTAGGGATCATTATGTTCGGAATGGGACTTACTTTATCTAAAAAGGACTTTCAAGAAGTGTTTAAAAGACCCAAGGATGTGGCCATAGGAGTAGGAGCGCAATTCACCCTTATGCCCCTCCTGGCTTTCTTCCTTGTCACAATTCTTCCAGTGTCTACAGAAGTAGCCGTTGGAGTTATACTTGTAGGATGCTGTCCTGGAGGAACTTCATCAAACGTGATGACTTATCTATCTAAAGGAGACACAGCTCTTTCTGTTTCTATTACGGCTGTATCTACCTTGCTCGCTCCAATATTTACGCCTTTTCTAGTATGGCTGTTTGCCAGTCAATGGCTGCCGGTGTCAGCTGTAGATTTATTTTTATCAATTGTACAGATTGTCCTTTTCCCAATTCTTCTTGGGCTTGGTGTGAAAGCTTTACTTGGTAGAAAAGTAGAGGCAGGAGTGAAGGCCCTTCCTCTCGTTTCCGTAATTGCGATAGTGGCTATTGTAGCGGCTGTCGTCAGTGTCAATCAAGCTCAAATTGCTGAAACGGGAGCAGTCATTTTTGCGATCGTTGTCCTTCACAATGCTCTAGGATATTTAACCGGATATCTGTTAGGAAAAATCTTCAACATGGAACCTGCTAAGAAACGAGCAGTTTCTATAGAAGTCGGCATGCAAAATTCCGGGCTTGGTGCTTCATTGGCTGCCGTTCATTTCAGCCCTCTTGCTGCCGTTCCAAGTGCAATTTTCAGTGTATGGCATAACATATCCGGACCAATTATCGCCACCTTATTCCGAAAACAAAAAGAGAGAAGTCGCAAGAATGAAGAAACAAAAACCATGCATTCAGCTTCTTAAAATTAAAAATTCACTAAAGTAGCAGCAACTTTTCCATAATCAGCGTATTAAACTAAAGGGCCGGTTACTGTAAGACTCAGTTTCAAGACATACTGGGTCCGTTGCCATAAAAAAATGAGAGTTGTTGGGGAAATAACTCAGCCGCGGGAGAATAACAGACCCGGCCAGAAGAGAGTATGCTCTCCTTCTTAACTGGTCTTAAATGCTTCAATGACAGGCTATCGTTACATCTTTATAGCATGAATGCAGGCTCATATTCCCATGCTTTTTTTGGTCATCAAGAAGATATCTTAAGTGGTTTCAAGGTTCTCATTCGGCCAGGTCCGGAGGGGGATGATGAAGACTCCTGTGGGATGAACATGATCGGTAAGATCCCGGAAGGCGAAGCCTGAGGAAGCTTACCACATGCCCACGGAAAGCGAATCGTCCCCCGGAGGACCTTTCCTGTCATAAAATATCTCGAAACTGAGTCTTACAGTAACCGGCCCTATTGTTTAATAAACCGCTTTTTAAAATCAATAAAAACTTTTAACGTAGGATCACATTAAAAGTTTGCTTTTAAGCCGGTGTCTAAAAAGTATTTAGTTGCCTGGCGGATGTTCATAAAGGTGCGTACATCATTCAGCATAATTTTATTTTCTGTGAACTGCCTGACCACTTTAGGACGCATCCCTGCCAGCACCACTTCAATCCCCAGTAATTTCAAGCTGTGCATTAAATTTCTAAGCAGCACTGCCCATTCCTGGTCGATTTCTGAGATGCCGGAAAACTGGATGACCAGGCGGGTTACGTTTTGTTCCTGGCATTGAACAGGAACTCTTTCAAGCAGAATCACCCGCTGTTCTTCTCTTAGAATCGGCTGTAAAGGTAAAAGCGCATAGCCTTTGGCGATCATGACTACATTTGCCGTCATCTCTTCAATCATATGTATCAGATGCTTTTCTGTCTGGGATTGCTCTGTAATATCAACAATCCGGCTTAATACAAACCATTCGCCCTCATGAATAAAACGCTTTGTTTTAAATTGGAGCATCATCTCTTTCCCGCGCCAATGAAATTCCATAGACTCTACTGTGATATCTTTTTCTCTTTCAATCGTATGAGTTATCACACGTTTGGATTGAGGTAAATTGGGATAAATATCGTGAATGTGCTCTCCGACAACCCGTTCTTCTTCTAATTGAAACATTTGAACATAGGCAGGATTAACGTACGTCACTTTGAAATCCTTGTTTAGAATCAATACCCCTTCATCTAAAAGATCCATAGCATTTCGCAAGAGCACCTTCATTTCCCCCTCGGTGTGTATCTTACTTTTATTATGAAGGTATTGAGGAGAAAATCAAGAACATTCGACTTAATTTTCAGAAAAAATAAACCAGGGAGTATCCCTGGTTTTTGCAACGGCTTATGCCTTTTCCATCTTATCTACTTTAGATATAATTTCTACGTGCTTTAAGTTCCCAATATTGTCAAAATCGATCTTAATAAAATCTCCGGGTTTGGCGAACGCAATTAAACGCTCCTTTAATACAGATATTTCATTATTATGAGCATCCTCTTGAATCAGAATGGCATAAGCCCCTTCAAAGCGATCCAATTTGTAGTTGTTCACCTAATTCATCCCCTCTGTAATATTGAAAAAATGGTGATAAGTACGTATATATACTCCCGTTCCCTTCTACTTGAATGAATAAACTTGTCGAAATTTGGAAAAAGCGCATGGATAAAGGATTTCGGTTTGTGTTTTATAACTCCCCTTGACCTGCAAGGGGAGTTCTTATCATTTTTTCGGTAAATCTAGTTCCCTATCGCTTCCCCATGTATCCTCCAGATAATCATCACGGCCAGAGTTACCGCGGTAAAAATCATATCGAACCTTATTTTTCTTATAATAATCCTGGTGATACTCTTCAGCCCGGTAAAATTCCTCAGCCTGCTGCACAGGGGTCACAATTTCACTTTCGAAACGACCGGATTCCGCCAGCTGCTGCTTGGATTCCATGGCTGCTTGTTTCTGTTCTTCATTATGATAAAAGATCCCTGTCGTGTATTGAAACCCGCGATCAACGAATTGCCCTTCATCATCGGTTGGATTAATCTGACGCCAAAATACTTGTAAAAGCTGTTCGTATGAAATCACTTCCGGGTCATAGTATACCTGTACGGCTTCCACATGTCCTGTTCCACCAGATGAAACCTCTTTATATGAAGGGTTTTTGGTATTGCCACCCGTGTAACCTGAGACAACCTCCTGAATTCCTTTCAATTTTTCAAAAGGCGGTTCCATGCACCAGAAACAGCCCCCTGCAAAGGTAGCAACCTGATAGCCTTCTGGAACTTGTTCCTTCGTAATAGCTTCACTTTCATAATTTCTTTTCGTCAAATAGGCATAAGCTTCTGGAATTGCAAAAATCCCAATGATCACGAGCACGCCGGCTATAATCAACCATTTTTTCCGCTTCATCTTGATGCCCACCTTTATTGCTTTATTTACCTTCATCATAGCACGTGAACTCGATTACCTCCTAGAAATATGCAGGCCTCAATCTTCTTCCTCCAGGATTAGCCCCTCCACATGTTTCCGATCCAGCTGCTTCCGAACTTTTCGATATTCTTTAGACTTGAAAATAATATCGAAGTCATAATCCTCTGGATATAAATCTTCAGCACGAATGTGGAGCTTAAGGCGTTTGTGATTGTAGGTGAACTTCTCTCCTTTCACCTGAACCACATAGTTGCCTGTTTGATCTGGACCTTTATATACAATGGCGGTTTCTCCTGTAGCCTGAATAATTACATTATCCCCCATTTGAAAATGCGGTTTTTCGGTCGCAGGCACCCGGGGAGTTTTCCCTCTTCTGTAACGGTTTACGGCTGCCTGGCGTTTATACTCTGCTTCCTTTAATTTCTGATCACTAACCTGAAAATCTCCCTCCTGCTTATAAGTGATCGAGTACGCCTGGTTTAAAATCTCCGGATGAAGCCCTAATTTATGAGCAATATCAAAAGCCTGACTTCTCCCCGAGGTTCCAAGGTGCAGCCGGTAGGTGGGTTTAAGCGTTTCAAGATCGAATTCCATAGCCCCATTCATAAATCCTGGCTTACGCCGGGCGTACTCCTTCATTTCACTATAATGTGTGGTCGCAAGGATGGTTGCTCCCTTTTCCGAGAGCTTATCGAGTATGGCTGTTGCAAGCCCCATCCCTTCTCCAGGATCCGTCCCTGATCCAATTTCATCTAGTAAAAGCAGCGAATGATCATTAGCTTCTCTCAAAATATCAATTAAGTTAACGAGTCTTGAACTGAAGGTACTTAAGTTCTCCTCAATACTCTGTCCATCTCCAATATCCACAAATATCTGTTGGAAAACAGGTAGTACACTGCCTCTTTCTGCCGGTATCGGAAGGCCGGACTGAGCCATAAGACAGAGCAGCCCCACTGTCTTCAGCGTTACAGTTTTCCCGCCTGTATTAGGTCCCGTAATTAGTAAGGCCTGGTCTTCTGAATTCATTTTAATACTCAGAGGAACGGCCTTCTCGCCAAGCATTGGGTGTCTCGCTCTGCTGAGACGAAGCGTAAAGTCTTCGGAGAATTCCGGTGCAGTCCCGCTGATCATGCGGCTGTATTTCCCCTTAGCAAAAATAACATCATACTCATGCATGGTTTCCATTGCAAGGTTCAATTCTGACTCGTGGTCCAGCACTTCTGCCGTCATTGTATAAAGGATCTGTTCGACCTCATGTTCTTCATTCATACGCAGTAACTGCAGCTCTTCCTGAAGATTGGCCAGCTCTTCTGGTTCAACAAAAAGGGTTGCTCCTGAAGCAGACTGATCGACAATGCCTCCTTTGATTTTGTTCCGGTTTTCCCTCTTAATCGGGAGAGTCCATCGTCCATCTTTCTCGACGGGTCTTGGTTCCTGCATAATTGTTTTATATTTTTTTGCCTGAGCCTCTGTTCTCTCCTTCAATCGGCTTTGCTTCGTTTGAATCTGCTTTCGGATCTTAGCTAAATTCTTAGAAGCATAATCATCTACCTGTCCGTGACGAACTACCTGGTGGATATCTTCCTCCAGCCTGCTTAAGTCAGAGATAGAGGAAGCATACAGACTGATTATCGGGGCAATAATTTCTTTATCCTTCATAAAACGCTTCAACTTTGTACAATGATCCAAAAATGAAAGCAAAGCTGAAAATTGGTTCGCCCGAATGAACATCCCCTTTTTTCCTTGTTCAAGCATATCCGTCACATCTTCCAGCGTGTGGATGGGAATATTTCCACTTGTGTTTAAAATAGCTACGGCCTCTTTTACCTCTTCATGCCAGCGATTCATAGCTTTTATATTACGTACTGGCCTTAAGGATTCAATTGATTCTTTTCCGGGCTTTGTAAAAGCCAGACGGCTCACTGTTTTCAATATCTCAAAAAATTCTAAAGTCTTGTACGTGCGTTCGTTCATGGGTGACTCCTCCTCTTAAGGGTTCAATTTTCTATAATGGACTATAGGGCAGATATATGGCCGGTAAAAGGTATCCGGAAAATCGCCACGTTTACCCCGAACTCTTTCTCTGCCAATAAATAAAAAAAGCCACGGCAAGCAGATACGCTCGCCGTGGCATGATTAGAACAGACCTCACTTATAAGTGAAGGCTCCTATTCCGCCAACAGAGAATATAAAAAAGCTATGACTGAATAAGCCAGTCATAGCTTCGTTTCTATCCTCAACGTGCTACGCTTATGCTTGTTCTTAACTGTTCCTGAAAAATGGGTTTACAAACAAGACGTGTCAGATGCACGCCTTTTTCCCATTGCTTAATCAGGATTCTATCCAATTACGGATTAGTTAAGAACAACCACACTCATAAATCATTCTCCTCTTATTGAAAGGATGTTTGTTGGCGGAACAGGTGTCTGCTCCTTTTTTTAATATATGTCCTGAAGAAGGAAATGTCAATCCTCAAAAATGGACTGGTACCTTTCTTCAGTGGTTGGTGCTGTACTCGTAAATAAGGAGCGCTCAATAATTTTGAGGGCATTTTCATTGCCTTCTGCTTTTTCTGAGGCCGTGCAATCTTCCGGAACCCATAAGTTGTATTCCCGCATGTATGCATCATTAGCTGTAAATAAAACGCAAATATCTCCTGCAATTCCAGTTAAAATGAGGTTCTTCACACCTAATTGATTGAGCAGAATATTAAGCTGAGTTCCAAAAAAACCGGAGTGTTTAGGCTTAATGATGAAGTAGTCATCTTCATCAGGAAGAATTTGATTGATAACAGATTCTCCCTGTCCCTTCCTGCATTCATCAATCAAGTCAGATACATTATCCTGCCAAAGACCAAAGTTATCATTAACATAAATGACAGGTAAGCCTTCTTTTTGCATTTTCTTTTTAAAAGATTGGAGATTTCCTACCATAGGCTTTGTATTCTCGAGAAGGTCTTCGCCTCCGCTAAAATCCATTTTATTGATCATATCAATGATAATGAGCGCTGTATCGTTTTTCATGTAACAAAACTCACTTTCCGTTGTATTTTTCCGGACCTGCTGGGATCTGACGCTTATGCTCTGTTTTCTCATGCAGATCCTTCAAGAGTTTTTCATCTTCGGGGTCTATTTGTTCTCCGCGTAAGTAAGCATCTATCGTGTCATAGGAAAGACCAAGTTCTTCTTCATCGGACTGTCCTTCCCATAACTCTGCACTCGGCTTCTTATGAATAATGGCATCTGTTACGTTAAGTGCCTTGGCCATTTCCCTTACTTCTTCTTTTCTCATATTAATAAGAGGGACTAAGTCCACGCCTCCGTCTCCGTACTTCGTAAAGTAACCTGTATAATCTTCGGGAGCATTATCTGTCCCTACGACTAGATAATTATAGTTATTAGCGACAGCATAAAGCGTGCTCATACGCAGACGAGCCTGAAGATTCGCTCCCCCTAATTGGGATTTATCACTATTCCAGTCACCCTTCTTTTCGAGTTCTTCCTGAATAGTTGAATACGTCGTTTCATAAGACGACGTCAGATTAATTCCTACATAGTCAAGACCAGCGCCCTCTACTACATTCAGAGCATCGGTCTGGTCTTTTACTTCTTGGTTAATAGGAAGCAGTACGCCTAAAGAGTTTTCAGGAAATGCTCGTTTAATTAAATACGAAACTACAGCTGAATCGATACCCCCGCTGATACCTACAAGAACTCCATCAGCTCCAGCTTCTTTCACTTTACCTTGTAACCATTCAGTTAAATACTCGATTCTTTCCTTCATTCTAATTTCCCCCTTCATAATTTACACTATATGGGTTCTGTTCCTTATTCCGATATAATATAAACCTTGTTAATAAACGGATCTCAGGAAGAACAAAATTTCCATTATCTGGATGATATAGATAGAAGTACTTCCAGATTAAAAAAAGATGCACCCCCTGGAAAGAGCGTGCATCTTTGAAAAAAACTTAATTTTACGTTCCAGTCCTTTGATTCCCAGTTGAAACTTCGGGAGTTTCCAAAATCGAAGGTGCTTTTCTTGGTAGTTTTCCAAATAGTAATCCAGGTCTCACGAAGTACTTATGCGTGAACCAGATGACCAAGTAACAAAGGACAATCGTACTCACGTATCTAAGAAGAATAAACAGATGGAACCAATACCCTTCTGGCGCAGGAATGAACTGAGCCACGACTTTCAGGATAAAAGGATGAAGCAGATAAAATCCAAAAGAATACACAGCAACTCGCTGCACATACGGAATAATGCCTGGCCATTTGTCACAGACAACTTCGGTCAATCGGAACAATATATAGCTTCCACTTAGAATGTAGGAAAGGTTCATAATTAAATAAACATACCCCGGGAGCGCGAACGTAGAAACCGTGTATAAATGATAGTGTAAGAACACTGTAGTCACACCTGCCGCCAACGCAAAGGTGGCCCACACAACGTTCGTTTTTCTATAGATGAGCGAACGCTGTTCCTTATAATACGTACCGATCCAGGCTCCCAGCAAATAAGGTCCCAGAGAACTTAGGAAGATGGAAAACGGAATCAACTGGAACGTCTGGTCAAAGAAATAGTATCCGATTTCTATAGCAATTCCAAATACCCACATATATTTTTTAAACACAGGAACTTTCTGCGCAACAAACAAAATAATAGGAAATACCAGATAAAATTGCACAATTAAGAATATAAAGTGAAGCTGGTAAAAGGATTGTCCTTGAATAATTCTCCAGGTCATCTCTGCAAAATTAAGAGGAACCGCGCCAATATAAAGAGAGAAAGCTTCATAAAATAAGGCCCATAAAAGATAGGGAACCACGATGTATAGCGCCCGCTTCTTATAATAATCTTTCAATTCCGGCACTGTCATTTTTTTATCCATATATTTATAGAAAAATACCATGGCTGTAATCATGATGAAGATACCAGCTTCTAATCGTATGATCCGATTGATAAAGTGATAGACTCCAAACTCCATACTACCTTCAGAAAAGACGGATTGGAAGATACCTGTAGTATGAACTAGTACAACCATCAGCATGGCAAACAGCCTTAAAAAATAGATAGATTCAATTCTATCTTTCTGCATAATGATCATCCTTATTATTATATAATTTCAATAAACCTAAGTTATCATACCACAGATCTACAAAAGACGTCTTTTTGTTACAAAAACTTAAACAATTCGTGATGTTATTTAAACAAACCTGCCTTTACATGGTAGACATGATAACTAAAAAATACATTACGATTTGCCCTCTTTATTTCAAGAGGTACCAAGTGTCATGCCTCCATCTACCACAATTTCCGTCCCTGTGCAGTATGAACTTTCATCCGAAGCAAGAAAAGCTGCCACTCTGGCTATTTCTATAGGCTGTCCAATACGTCCCAAAGGGATATTTTGATAGGACTCTGGTACTCCTTTACCCTGAGTAGCCATCTCCGTTTCGATCCCCCCGGGGTGAATCATATTAACTCGAATGCCTTTTGGTCCTAATTCAATTGCCGCAGATTTAGACATAGCCACCACTGCCGCCTTAGTTGCGGCATAAGCTGAGGAACGGCTGATTGGAGCAAAAGACGAAATGGATAGATTATTAATGATCGATCCCTTTTTCTGTTTTTCCATGTAAGGAGTAACGGTTTGCATGCCGATGAACACCCCGAGCTGATTTACATGAATTAACTGTTGATATTCTTCTATTGTGAGTTGACTGAAAGGTTTACGTATCAGGATTCCAGCATTATTAATAAGAGTATCAATTCGGCCGAACCTTGTAATGATCAGACTTACTGCTTCTTTCCACTCTTCTTCACTGGTAACATCCAACTTTACTGGAAAAGCCCTCTCTTTTCCGATTTCTTCAGCTGTTTCCATTGCTTGAGAATAATCCCGGGCGGCAACTACCACACGGCTCCCCAGTTCAGCCAAATGTTCAGCCATCGCTTTCCCCTGTCCTCGATTAGCCCCAGTAATCAGGGTTATTTGATTTGTTAAATCGGGCATATTTCATTCTCCTAACTAATTATTTTACGTATAGTCGTCCATTGGTAATTGAGCCGGGGTGATTCTGATAGGTACGCCTTATCGATCTGCTTCAACAACACTTAGGCCGTCTTCTGACTTAATGATTTAAACGTACTTTTTCAGCGACATCTCTTCCTCCCCCAGGGTCCCACTAGTCTATACTTATCTGAAGGAGTGGCGCAACTGCCAACCCCTCCCTTGCCAACCGTTCCTCCGATAAATTCAGGCGTGTCCGATGAAAGAATTTTCAAAAAATAAATTGACAGAGTTGGAAAAATATAATAATATATAGTTACAGTTAGCGAGTAAAAACTGTGCTCATAAAGAGCTTATAATACTCCAAAGGGGAGTAGCTTTCAGTTATGTCGACAATACGTGATGATTCATCACCGGCTTAACTGGCAACATTATGTTGTTTGCGAGACCTTTGCCAATTTGGTAAAGGTATATTTATTTGGATATTCCAAACCTTTACCAGAGCAATGGTAAAGGTTTTTTAGTGTAAAAAAAGAGAAGGAGTACCATTCAATGAAAGTTAATTATCGGCTCAATACCAAATAACCTGAGGAGGATCTAGATCGTGATTCAATCATTATTAAGCTTATTTAAAATCGGTTCCCCGAAAGTAGATTTAGTGCTGCAGTCCCATCAAATTGTACCAGGCGCCATAGTAAAGGGATCTTTCCACATTTATGGAGGATGGCTGCCGCAGAAAATCAAACGGCTGGAATGCGATTTTGTAAGAGAATCGAAAAATCGAAAAATAGAAGTCATTGCTCCTGCCGCTACCGTATTAATGTCTCAAACCATGGAACCAAAAGGAAAGCGTGAAGTACCTTTTCACTATCAGATTCCTGAAGATCTTCCACCTACTTCTCATGCATATTCCTATCGTTTGCAGACGAAGATTGTGTTCATCGATGATGTTAAACGTTTCGATCACGATGAACTTGTCGTTATAAGTTAAGGCTTGGTTATAGCTTATTGTTGATTCTTCATAAAAGGCTCATTACGCAATAGGGCCGGATAGTTGAAAACTCAGTTTCGAGATAGTTGGGACCATTATTATATGTGGAGAAGGGCTGGTGGGGAAATAACTCTTCTTGTTCCATCACCCAGACACTCGAGACATAAGCCGCTCATCAACGGATCGAAAAAACGCCATCCTTTTGATGGTCGGCTTATGCTGGTCGTGTCTTTCGGGGTGATTCCACATTTGAACACTTTCCTATGGCCCTACACGACGTAGGGTCGATCGACGTTGACACAGGACGTGGCGACTTTAGTCGATCCTCCTTTTTCCATGAGCTTCCTCGCTCGTTTCACTCCCTGCGGGATCTCACCTGATTCCTTCTCCCATGGGAGTCTCGCCATTTCCCCACCAACCCAGCAGAGTGAGAATAACGCACGCTTTTATAAGAGAGAATGCTCTTCTTCTTAATCGGTCCTAAATGCTTTTATGACAGGCTATTTCACATCGTTATAGTATGAAAACAGCCTCATGATCACATGCTTTATTCTCATCAACCCGTCGATGTCTTAAGTGGTTTCGAGTTTCTGATTCGGCCAGGTCCGGAGGGGGACGATGAAGACTCCTGCGGGATGAACATGATCGGTGAGATCCCG
>NZ_JBAPTY010000081.1:0-2706 GCF_049282395.1 Halobacillus sp.
CCAACCATGACAGGAAGAAGGTCACTTCCTTTCATGTTCGTTCTTAAGCTTGTCGAGGCTGAACAAGGCACCTCCACATTTGTCCGTCCAGTCCATACGCCGCTGACCAAGGTGCTTCCGCTTTCAATCTGGGAGTCTTGCCATTTCCCCACCAACCCAACCTGATTGTGAAAACGGCCCCTTCGAAAAAAGAGAATCCTTTCCACCATAACTTGCCTGAAATGCTTATATGAAAGGCTATTTCACATCTTTACAGCATGAAAACAGCTATATTCACATACTCTTTTTGCTCATCATGAAGAAGTTATCTTAAGTAGTTTCGAGTTTCTGATTGGGCAAGGGCCGGAGGGGGACGATGAAGACTCCTGTGGGATAAACATGATCGGTAAGATCCCGGAAGGCGAAGCCTGAGGAAGCTTTTCTCATGCCCACGGAAAGCGAAATCGTCCCCCGCAGGTCCTTCACTGCAAGCCGATATCTCGAAACTGAGTCTTCCACAATACGGCTCTATTGCGTCATAAGCCTCTTATGAAAAAACCATAAACATTAACAGAACCTTTAAAAAAAGCCCCCCATCAAATGGAGGGCTTACCGATCATTAAGATCCGGAATTTCTGTATAGTTCTTTATTTTCATCCTTGCGCAAATGTCTGCCAGACCAGAACCAGCCGCCTATCGCTATAGAAAGCAGCACGGCCCAGAATGTTACCGTCCAGCCCACACTATGAGCAAAGTGTTCATCCAGTACGCCTACATCCTTATGGGATAAGGTAATAACCGCTAATTTAATACCTACCCAGGCTACGATTAAATAGGCTGTTGTTTCTAAACTTGGACGGACTTTGAGAAGCTGAACAAACCAAGTCGCTGCATACTTAATCAGGATCAGTCCAGCAATTCCTGCCACAATGACAACGATGAATTTACCGCCGTCCATTCCGCCGAAATTCGGAAGCGGGGAATTCGGAAGAGCTAATGCCAGAGCAACAGCAGCGAGTATGGAATCGATCGCAAACACAAGATCGGCCAGCCCGATTTTGGCAACCGTTGGCCAGAAGCCTTTTCCTTTTGCAGGTTTATCATCGGTGGATTCTTCTTCCTCGTGTGAACTGCCAATCAGACTTTTCACCCCTAAGTAAATGAGGTAAATAGCTCCAATGGCTTGCACCTGCCACACATTCGCTATAAACGAAATAGCGAATAATGCTCCAAATCTAAAAATAAAGGCTCCTATAATTCCGTAATTGATTGCGCGCTTCTTCTCACCTTCAGGCAAATGCTTGGCGATAACCGCCAAAACAAGTGCATTATCTGCAGATAACAGACCTTCGAGACCAATCAGTATTAATAACGTCCATCCATATTCCAACCAAATTGAATCCAATTGATATTCTCCCTTCTCTTTCAAAAAAAACAGAGGTCTTTACCACTATTCCATGGTAAAGACCTCAAAAAATACAGACCTTCACCCGGTGGCAAAGGTCTTGCTAGCAACTATGCAGTCGCCAGTAGTGCCGAGAGTGAAGGTTGTTCACTCTGTAATGACGACAATACTGTTAAAGCTACTCCCCTTTTATACTACTAGAAATATATCAAGTTACCACCCATTGGTCAAGCTGCTGATGATCATTTAAATGAATGATAGAATAGGCTGCAGGGACCTGGATATGAATAACCTCCCATCCAGGCTACTTAAGATTAGCAGATTCTATATGGAGCTTCTCAGGAAGCCTGATCCCTTGCAACGGGTGCCGGTTGTCTGGCCTGCTGTACGCTGAAAAGCACCATAACCGCAAGGACAACGATGGCGCTCGTCGTATAAAGCGTTTGATACCCAGCCCCGGCAGCGACCAGTCCCCAAAGAAATGAACCGGCAGCAATTCCTATATCATAGAGCATGAAGAAGGTAGCCGTAGAATGGCCGCTTCTCGTAATAGGCGCGGACTGAATGGCCATCGTTTGGAAACTTGGAAGCAATGTACCGTAGCCCAGTCCGATGATCGCTGCTGAGAGCAATAGCATCCAGGCCGTACTGGTGATGCTGATGAATAGTAATCCTGCTGAAAACAATAACAGGCACGGCAGAATAACAAACTTCGGTCCCTTGGCATCATAAGCTCTTCCTAAGTACGGACGTGATATCAGCATCGCAAGCGCGAACACAAGAAAGAAGTAACTGGATGCGCCTGATAATCCAATTGCATTGGCATACACGGATAAAAAGGAAATGATACTGGAATACGCAAGCGCAATGAAGCTGCTGATAACAGCGATCGGCAGCGCTTTTAATTCAATAAGATCATGTAAAGAGAATTTTACTTTTGACGGGGCTCGAGCCGCTTCAGCTTCCGGTGGCACCTGTACAAGAAAGGCAGACAACGACCCACCTGCTATCAATAGACTGAGTACGATGAAAAGGACCGAAAATGGTGCATACTGTAATAGAGTCAAGCCAAGAAAAGGGCCGGCGACGACCGCAAGATTCATGGACATTGCAAAATAACCGAGCCCTTCTCCCCGTCTTTCAGGTGGGATTACATCGGCAGCGATCGCGCCGCTTGCCGTTGTAAACAGCCCAAATGACAGCCCGTGGAAAAACCGGAGTCCCAGCAAGGCTGTAAAGTGATCCACGCTTAAATAAAAGAATGTGGTAGCGGTAAATATCATAATACTCGCCGTGAGGGTTTTTTTCTTACCTACGCGTTC
>NZ_JBAPTY010000082.1:0-2043 GCF_049282395.1 Halobacillus sp.
CGAAGAGGATTTCGAGCTCCAAATTTCGCAAGGTCCGGAGGGGGACGATGAAGACTCCTGTGGGATGAACATGATCGGTAAGATCCCGGAAGGCGAAGCCTGAGGAAGCTTACCACATGGGATGTTCAACTAAGATCGCCACGTCCTGTGGCAACGTCGAACGACCCTGCGTCGTGCTGGGCCGGAAAGCGAAATCGTCCCCCGGAGGACCTTTCGCTCACCAATATCTCGAAACTGAGTCTTCAAGTAATGGGAGCTTTACTGTTAAATCAATATCAGAGCCCATGGTTTATACATAATTAAATAACAACTCTACATGTGTCTAATTTTACGGAAGAAGGTGCTTGAATGAGCCAATACGAAGCTTATCTGATTGATTTGGATGGAACAATGTATAGAGGAGAAAAGAGAGTGGAAGGAGCTTCAGAGTTTGTCAACTATCTGGAAACAAACCAGCTACCATTTATGTTTTTGACGAACAATTCCTCAAAAACCGCCGTTCAAGTTGCTGATAAATTGAATGATCTGGGAATTGCCGCACGTAATGATCAAATTATGACAAGCAGCATGGCTGCAGCTATTTATATTAGTCGGCAGCAAGGGCCTTCCAAGGTTCACATCATTGGGGAACAAGGTCTGGTGGACGCCATGGTTCAGGAAGGACATGAGTTGGTTGATGATCATCCCGATTTTGTCATAATTGGAATCGATCATAATATTAATTACGAAAAACTGACAAAAGCATGTCTGCACGTAAGAAATGGAGCTTCGTTTATCAGTACAAATGGAGATCGATCGATACCCACAGAGCGAGGGATGGTACCTGGGAATGGAGCGTTAACCTCTGTTATCAGCGTAAGCACCGGAATTGAACCAATATTTATTGGAAAGCCGGAATCGATCATCATGGAACAGGCCCTCGCTCGTTTAGGCTACAATGAGATGCAGGTTCTTATGGTTGGTGACAATTATAATACTGACATTTTGGCTGGGATTAATGCAGGGATGGATACACTAATGGTGGAAACAGGAGTAAGTTCATTCCAGGAAATAGAGAATTATCAGAAGCAGCCAACATATAAATATAAAAACTTAATAGAATGGATGAACGATAAGAAGCAGAAGTGGTAGATCCCTTCTGCTTCTTTTTGTGCAATTTTACAATAGGTAAGGACCGAAAAACACGGTAACCAAGATTATGTGAATACCTATAAAATATGTTAAGCGAATAAAAACAGACCAATCCCTCTCCCTAACTCCATAGGACAGGAGTAAGTACGTAAGTATAGCAAAGCCAAGCAGGTAAATAATTGAACTTCCCTGAAAACTTAAATATTCTGGTGCTTTTGCCATTAAATGGTTTGTAAACATACTTTCTCTAAAGAGGATGGCCGCTGCCAAGTAAATCATCATTCCAGTGTAAAATATCCAGGAGCGATTATGATCCATGGCTCGACTGTTGGAAAACGTTATGACGACAATAAAAAATAGGGGCCATATAAACCATAAGCCTGCAATAACAATAGAGAACATTCCTGTAGAAAACATTCCGACGGTCTTTCCTAGACTTTGAATAAATGCTTCCTGGTTCATCCGATCAGCTTGCTTGACGATCGATGGTTTAGCTGAGGAGAGCATAAGCTTATTTTTATTGTCACTGCCTTGATCAATCCAAATTGCCGCATCTGCTCCTTCAAACCAAACGGGTTCAACTGAGGGACTGGGGGTGTTACTCAATCGTATGACTTCAGTATTTCCCTGTAAGGACAAGGTTGCTTTGTATATGTTAAATTCCGGGGAATCAGCATATGTCGTTTTTGTAGCACCAAAACCTTTGAACAAGAGGGTAACGGAGTTCTCTTCCATTGTCATTTCAAGATCAGAAACCTCTTTTAATTCCAAACGTGAATGAGGGTCAGGAAAGTTAACTTTCTGAAGTTGTGGATCTTCTCCGAATGACGAATGGGAGAAGTAATAGAAGTTTGTAAGCTTTCCCCCTGCGCTCTGTTTTTGAAGTGTGCTCACTAACAGGGAATAGGATTC
>NZ_JBAPTY010000083.1:0-24389 GCF_049282395.1 Halobacillus sp.
CACCAGCTTCACTCGTCTATAATTGGAAAAAGGAACTCGAAAAGTTTGCACCAGAATTGACCGTCCAGATCATCTCCGGAGATCCTATCGTCCGTCAGCAGATGATTACAGAGGGATCAGCAGACGTATGGATTACCTCTTATCCTCTGCTTCGTCAAGATGCAAAATTTTATGAAACCACTCAATTTCACGCTATGATTCTAGACGAATCACAGGCTATAAAAAATGATACAACAAAGACTGCTTCAGCGGTTCGAACGATCCACTCCAAGCATCGCTTTGCTTTAAGTGGTACACCTATTGAAAATTCACTTCAGGAACTCTGGTCGATTTTCAGAACCATTATGCCTGGATTTTACACAAGTAAGAAGAAATTCATGCAGATGAAGCCGGAAAAAATTGCCCGCATGACCCGTCCCTTTATACTCCGGCGTATGAAAACCGAAGTCCTGGATGAACTGCCGGATAAAATTGACACGGTACAGTATTCAGAACTTACCCGGGAACAAAAAGAGGTTTACCTGGCCTACTTGGAACGTATTCAAAACGATATCCAGGAAACCATTGCTACAAAAGGAATTCAGCGCGGAAAAATTGAAATTCTTGCCGGTCTCACGCGCTTGAGACAAATTTGCTGTCACCCTTCTCTTTTCCTTGAGAATTACGAGGGCGGGTCCGGTAAATTGGACCAACTGAAAGAGCTGGCTCACGAATTGAAAGAGAGCGGACACCGCTTACTCATCTTTTCCCAATTTTCCAGTATGCTGACGTTATTGCATAAAGAACTCTCGAAAGATGGTATTGACGGCTTTTATTTAGACGGAAGTACGAAAGCTGACAAACGGATGGACATGGTGGATCAGTTTAACCAAGGAGAAAAAGATGCATTCTTTATCTCCCTGAAAGCCGGAGGAACAGGCTTGAACCTGACTGGTGCTGATACTGTAATTTTGTACGATTTATGGTGGAACCCGGCGATTGAAGAACAAGCCGCAGGACGTGCTCATCGAATTGGGCAAGAAAGAGTTGTACAAGTAATCCGTATGATTTCTGAAGGTACCATTGAAGAACGCATTTACCAACTGCAGCAAAAGAAACGAGATCTCGTAGACCAAATCATTCAGCCAGGAGAGTCTATGCTCACTTCATTGAGTGAAGAGGAGATTCAAGAACTATTTAAATAATAAAACCCTGCGGAAACTCGTTCCGCAGGGTTTTATATTGTAATTTTGTAACGGCTGTTATATATTTATAATATAAAGTTATATATTTCTAACATGAAAGGTGTGAAGATTGTGAGCGCCAAACAAATGTTCATCCTTTTCTTACTGTCTGCAAGCTTACTCTTAGTTGGAGGAGTTTCTCAGGTATACTTGCTTTTTCAAAAAAGCGAAGGGCAAGCAGTGTTTTTATTACTTCCTTTAGCTCTTGCTTTAATCATCTTAGGAAAAGTAATTTTTTCCCTTTACAAGGAGATGAAGCAGGGAATACCTTTTAATGACGAACGTTCAAAAAAGCTAAAATTATTTGCTGCGGGGCATGCTTATTTCTATTCTTTATTTCTATGGATCGCATTATTTGCATTTAAAAAATATTTTCAAACAGATGATCTTCTATTGATTGGTCTCGGTGGTATGGTATTCCTATTAGCTCTATCGTGGTTAAAGACCCAGAAACAGAGTGGAAACATGGAATGAGAACACGGATAAAGGAATTTCGGGCCAGGTATAACTTAACACAAGCAGAACTAGCGCGTATGGTTAACGTACGAAGGGAGACCATCGTTTTCCTTGAGAAAGGAGAATATAACCCCTCTCTCAAATTAGCAGCTAAAATTGCTCATCAATTCCACGAACCAATAGAAGCGGTATTTCTTTTTGATTCAGAAGAACTCCATTGAAAAAACCTCGCTGTAACAGCGAGGTTTTTTCAATCATTAAATAGGTTTCTTTTGCAGTTTAAACCAGTAACCGCCCAATATGCTTGCTCCGATAACCATTGTGACCGTAGAAAGGATCATGTGAATAGATGATGCTACAATAACATTGCCGGTTACCACAATCACGAATCCTACTACTGCATTTAACAGCAGTGAAAATAGATAGAGCCAGGAGAGCGTTACATGGTATTTGAATTTAGATGCGTATATAACAAACCAAACAGCCGCTACTAATATTACAATTGTTGCGACCCAGTGAAGAGAATATACCATATTAGCAATCGCTTCACTTTTGATCAGATACTCGACCGCCGGGATATCAAGCATAACATTACTTGCACGACTATGTTTGAAAAAGGCCCCTAAAATGACTTGCATAACGTAGATACTGAAACCTATTAAAAACGTCCTGTAGCTCATGGATATGGTGGACCAGCTCGTCCGTCCCAGCTCAATTTTTTTCTCGTGAAGGCTATAGCTTAGCAGTACAAGCACAATTAACAGAATTTGGCTGAACGTAACATCAAGCGTGGTGAAACCTGGAGGCGTACCGAGAAGAACATTGAAGCCTCCAACTAAGGATTGAAATACCAGCAATCCCAAACTCGATATGGCTAAAATAAGAACGGACTTTCGTTTACGGTGTACATATAATGCACCGATCGCATTAATGAACGTAAGCATGGCGAGTAAAGGAACCATTAGCCGGTGAGAATATTCTATAAGAACGTGATAATCAGTAAAATCAGGTATGACTGAACCATTACAGAATGGCCAAGAGGTTCCGCACGCATCCCCGGAATTTGTCGCCACAACAAGATTTCCAAGAATAAGAGCGAGGAACGTTACAAACGTAGTTAAAATTGAAAATTTCTTCATCGTCTTACCCTTTCTCTATATATAATGACGATCGTCAATACATTGCAGCATTCATATAAAATCATATCATGAAAGTCGAATAATAGAGAATGATAAACCCCATCATGCTCATGAACTTTTTGTGAACGAACGCTTTTTTCGGATTTTCTTCACAATTAAATAAACGAGGGAGAGAACAATGAGAAGCATATTGATCAATGAGAATATGCCTGCATAATGATCATCATCCCAATAAGATACCCTGCTTCTGAAAATATAGGAGCTTACAGGATAAAATAAAGGAACGGCATCCTCCACATGAGTAAGCAGGTCAACCACAACGTGCCCAAGCCAGCCATACATGAGAGCAGACCATTTTGTGAGCTTACCGCCCTTCCAAACGAGCACAACAGCGTATATAACCATCCATATAAACATAGAATGACCAGCTTGCCGAAGAATACTCACTACTGGATGTTCAAATAAATCATGAACAATACCAAACAGTGATTTTAATGGATCAGGATCATCTATGACCTGAAAAGCATTACGTGAAATACATAAGTATAGAAACATTACATAATAAACGATATCCGGTAAGATGCTCCCAAATATAAACCAGCCGGTGTATTTTTGTTTTCTAGTCACAAAAAAAGTCCAGTACCCATGGTGAAGTGTATTCATTTCATCGTCTCCCCTCTTTTAGCTTGTAGCACACTTTTTCGTCTGAGTGAGACTAAGAAAAACAGAGAGGACAGGAAAAATATTAGTCGACTCTCATAGAAAAAGCCCACCTTGCAACAAAAGGTGGGCTTAATTGGCTCAGTTACTCTCTATCTTTAATTACCAGAGTCATTGGCAATTTTCCATGTTCCGAGACGTCTTGGATCTCCGCCTCCGTACATCTCGGTCACATCCTCATTCGTACGAATGCCAAGACCTTGTATGCCTCCATAGAATACGGGAGAATCATGCGTGATGACAGAGTAATCCATTTCACTTCTCAACCGGTTTACAGCTGCCTGATCCACCATGTTTTCCAAGTGGACCACGTTATCTTCCGTATAGAACCGAGAACGGCTGATTGCCTGCTGGAGGGTAAGCTTATCGCCTTCCTCCGTTACTCCATATTCGTATTGAATCAGAGCCTGAAGAAGCATCGCTGGAATTCTTGATCCACCAGGTGAACCAATACCCAGAACCGCACGTCCGTCTTTAGCAAAGATTAATGGAGATACGAATGAACGAGGCCGCTTACCAGGCTCATAGTCGTTCATAGCGCCATCTACGGTGTCAAAGTTACTCATTTGATGGTTCATAAAGACCCCTTCAATATAGCGTCCAGATCCAAAGAATTTCCCAAGTGAGTTTGTCGCAGAAACCATCATGCCATTCTTATCCACTACGACGAAATGAGTAGTGTTTCTGGAATCTGCTTTTTCACCAGGGGATGTAAGAATCTCAGCTGAACTGGTAAGCTCCTGGCCACCTACACCGAACTCTTCTTCAAACAACTGGTTGGAATAACTTTCAGATGTTAGTTTCTCCTGGTTCACATCCACGAACTGAGGATCTCCAAGAGTATGAACACGGTCGGAATAAACACGGTTCACAAGCTTATTAACAAGATGAATATAAATATCTTTATATTGAGGCTGGTTCACAACTTCCTGCATATTTTCCGGCATGTTTCCAGCTAAAAATGCAGGAAGCTCGCCATTTTCATTTTCAAATTCTGTTCTCAGGACTTCATCCAGGTTTTTTTCTAATTTTTCAAGCATTTGAAGAGCCTGAATAACGATTATACCGGAAGTCGGTGAAGATCCGGCAAAGACTTGCTGACCATTAAAATTACCAGAAGGAGCTACACGCTCTCCCACTTCATATGCTGCCAAGTCATTCGGTCCGAAATTAACCTGCTGTTTAATCTTCTCTGCAATTTCACCTTCATAAAATGCTTCAGGTCCGTTTTCCTGAAGAGTTTTCAAGGTGTTAGCCAGTTCATCCTGTACAAGCGTATCGTTAATTTCTAACGCACGACCTTCTGGATAGAACTTATTAGTTATAGCGGGATCTTCGTTTCCGCTTTGGATGAATCTTCTGGAATTTTGAAGTTGTTCGTGAAAGATCCGGCCGACTTTTACTCCATCTTGGCTATGGGTCACGGCGTCATCCAACAACGTACTCCAATCCATGTTATTTCCGTAATCCTCATAAATAGCACCCATTCCTTTAACAAAGCCGGGTACAGCTATATCTCTTTCTGGTCGCGCACCGCTTTGAGGAGCAGCTTCTCTATAATCATAGGTTTTAGCTCCTTCGCCAGGTTCATGTACAATCATCTGGCCTCCGCCGCCCATTCCTGATCCATAAGGTTCGACTACGTTCAGAACAAACGATACAGCGATGGCTGCTTCAGCAGCATTACCGCCTTCATCCAATACTTTCATTCCGGCTTCAACCGCTAGTGGATGAACAGCACTTACGCCGTAAACTTTAGAAGCATTTTCCCCATCTGCGTTGCTTACCTCCACTGTTTCTGCTCGATCTTCTACCGTATAAGGTTCACGGAACTGGTCGAATTCTTCTTCAAAATAAAAATTCCAACCGACCAGTCCTATAAAGACAATCGCCGCAATGGTGTAGGTGATTTTCAAATAATTCAAGGCACCAGCCCTCCTATCCTTCTATTACTCCAGCTTTTTTCAAATCAATAACTAAACGGTCGTCTTCCATGTGCCAATACTCATTGTCCAATTCCTTGCGAAGGGTTCGGAAAATCCGAAAGTCTCTCAAAGGCTTCAAGAGTCCATTCGTTTCTCGGGGACGAGTATCTGAAATCTGCATGGGTACAAAGGATAGTTCAGCTCCACCATCAGTCAGAAAATCCATTTGGGCCATAGTTGAGTCCCTCGTTCTTGTCCATCCCTGGTCAAAAACGAAGTTACCTAGACTGTTCATAACAATGGCCGTATTTCCATTATCCTGGGGATTGTTAGGATCGCCTTCCACTTGAACGCGCGTAACAGGCTCAATCACGTGGGGATGGTGCCCAATAATTACATCAGCCCCCATATCTGTCATGAGATAGGAAAGTGTTTCCTGCTCCTGACTCGAGCTTCCTGAGTACTCATCACCCCAGTGAGAGTGAACCATAACGACGTCGGCATTTTCATTAGCTTCCCGAATGCGGTTTTGCAAGACTCCCAGTCCGGAACCGGTAAGTACACCACCGACATATTCGCTTGCACTATATCCCTGTACATAAACATCCGTAAAACCAAGCATAGCTATTTTTTGACCATTTGCTTCATAATAATGAATTTTACCAGCATCTGTTTGGGTTTCATCCTCAGGAAAAAGATCTTCAGAGGGATCCAAAGCTTTACCTATCCCAAGTAAGTCTATATCCAGAGGCCCCATGTTCTGAATGGTTTCCTCAAGAGATAGACTTCCATAGTCCATCGCATGGTTATTTGCTAGATTCACAGAGTCGAAACCGGCTTTCGCAACGGCTTCTCCTGCTCCTTTATCGGAGTATAGGTGAATAGCTTTATTGCGGAGTTCAAAATCCTCCATGACCTTTTCTACTTCAGGATTATCCGCATCAATAACTGGGTTTTCAAAGTTCCCTGTTGTATGATCTGATTCTTCAATAAAAGGCTCTACGTATTCAAATACACGACCAATTGGCTCTCCACTTCTCTCAGCTGCTTCACGAACGTGACGGCCAAGCATCATATCGCCCACCATTGATACTCTGTACTCCACATCGTCAGGCCTTGTATCTCCGGGCATTGGTGGCCGGTCAATCCACTCATGACCAAAAAAAGGTATAGCTAGTAGAGCCGCAACAATGAGCGAGTGGGGGGCAGCTTTTTTCTTGTGCTTTTTAGTCCATACTTTCATTTTGTACTTTATATCATTCTCGTTCATAAAAAATGCTCCTCTAAATCAAGTTATAAACCGTAATGGCCACGAACGTAAGGAAAGCAATGACGAATGTAGCGCTAAAGGTCGGGAGTACTCCCTGTTTTTGAATCGAATTCGCTATAAGTCCCGGCACAATGACCCCTATCCCCCGAAGTTCCATCGTAGGGAATGGGGTGAGCGGATACAGATAGTCCATTGACATCTTCATCAAAACACCCACTGTAAGCATGGCCGCAAATTTACGGCGTCCATAGAGCACAGTAAATCTAGATAGCACCTGTGAAACTATTAAATACGTTAATAAACTAATTAATCCTACTACTAATACATACATAACCTGATCAAAAATCAAAGCTACGTACCCAGGAACAACCAACCCAGCTGGTACTACCCCTGTTTTCTCAGAGTATAATAAACTCAACAACACACCTACAACTATTGCAATATATAAATCTGTACCGAACACGACAACTCCAACTCCTTTAGCGGTATTTCACTTTACTTATTTGTTTGAAGAGTTCTTTCTTCATAAGCTTCTTCTGTGATGGTATGGCTTTCTTCTTCTTCCCAGCTTGTTTGATAGTCTGATAGAGAAGGCACGATTTCAAGGTCTTGAATCGCAGTTGCCAATTCCTCTCCTCCACCGACAATATTTCCTATTCCATAAATGACACTATTTCCAGGCAGATCCTGCAAATGTTCTACTATAACTTCTGCAGACTTATTCTCCAGGTTGATCATGTTCGAAGCTGATATGCTGCCATCATTGTAGGCGTTTATAACCGGATCAACGGTTTCTCCCATTACAATCAGGTTATCCATCTCAATATGGGGAAGTACTCTTTCAGCAAAATCAATCGTACGTTCGACACGGTCACTACGACAATTCATAATGACGGTTTTTTCATCCTTAGGATAATCCAACTCCTGAATTCGTTCCCAAATGTTTAATGTTGACGTAATATCGTTCGCTGCAAATCCATTAAAGAAGTACTTAGGAGCACGCTTTTTCCCGAATCTGTGTACACGCATAGCACCCGGGTCAACAGGCGCAGTCAGCATTCCTCGAAGCGCAACTTCGCGGTCAATCTCAAGAATGTCAGCAACGGCAAGTGAAAGCGCCGCGTTCTGAGGAAAGATCATAAACGGGAATTTCTTTAAATATTCTTCTTCAAACAGACTTTCATCCGCAACTACAACTTTTGAATTACGGCGTCGTGCTATTTTCTCAAAATATCCTTTATATGGTGTATCAGGGATTACTACATGGCCATTATGGGGAATGGTGGAACTGAAGGCTTCCGCAATGTCATCTAAAGTTGGGCCCATGACATCCATATGGTCTTCGATCACATTAGCAATCACTGTAATATTTGCTTTCACTAGACGTTCCTGGAATATCCTTTGATACTCTGGGTTGACTGCCATGCACTCACTTACAAAAGCATCGGCATTTCTTTTTACTACTCTTTTCGCCATTGTTTTCTGCTCACTAATATTCGGTCCTTGAAGACTTCGGACAATTGGCTCCTCTTCCTCCTGGTCCCAATAGAACATCCGAGCTGAAGTTCCTGTGGTTTTACCGGCTACCCTTCTTCCATCTTCCTTTAGAATTCCCATGATAAGACGGGTAACTGTGGATTTACCTCGTATTCCATTAACCAGAATCCGTGTAGGGATTTGCTTCAAATTTCGGTCATGAGAAGACTTTTCTCTTAAACCAACGACTAGGACTATCACTGCAAAAATAGCCAGATAAACGATTTCCTCCACTACTTTTCCTCCTTAATTTCCTTTCTGTAATGTAAGACGATTTTTTATCACCTTATGTAATAGGCTAATATTCTCTATCTACGTCCTTTGAAAGTATAGATAATATTCCATACCCTATTAAACATTTTTCAAAAGGAATTTTCAAAAGTTTAATGATTATTTAGATTGAATTTGTTTTATAAGACATACGTTTCCAAATCCCATGTGCAGGCTTTAACATCAAATTAACTGTACCCTCTCATCCCATTTTTTATCCGACAGAGTAAACAATCTCCACGAAAGGAAAGATTACGACGAGCTATAAGACTTTTGTATTTGTTGGGTATGCTCAGCAAAGATGTCCCAGTGTTAATGAGCCTCATCGGCTTATGAATACGCACAAAAAAACTGGGATACAAAAAGAAGAAAATTTTGTTCTTCTTCAGTAACCCTTGGGCCATTGCAGGCGCAGATTCCTTTGATTTTCATACTGCCCAGCTTAACCGTTCTAAGCAGAAATGGCCAGAAATTGGGATAAGTCCCTATCACACCATAACTGATTTAAGCGAGACACCGCAATAGGAACAAGCGATCTGGTGAAAGTATTGATTTCCCGGTCTTTCAAGTCGTAAAATCTAATAAATCAATTAAAATTTGACCCTCGAGTAATTCTATCATCTCCTGTCAAGATCATTCTCTCTTCACTAATCCACTTAAGATAGTTTAACAGATTTAGAACATCAGACCCAAGGTGAATATTTATTATACACATTTACGTCATCGATGATCGCCTCAATCACGTAAAATCGATAACTCTAAACATCAACATACATATCATACCATTTCCCAACAATAATTCTACACCATTCTACAAAAAAGGTGAAACAAAAAAAGCAATGGAAAAGTATATTCCATTGCTTTCATAATTTCTCTTAATTTATCCAATTGATGTCTGGGGAGTTTGCGCTTCCGCCTGGGCTTGCTTAATTAAGCAACGGCCTTTTCCATGCGGAATACACATTGGTGTACCAAAAAGAGGGTCTTGTCTGACATCACAATTCATTTCAAATACGTGCTGCATTAAATCGCAGGTAATGACTTCTTCCGGCTTCCCTTGAGCATATACCGTCTGATCTTTAACAGCTATAATATGATCAGCATAGCGGCAGGCCAGGTTGATATCGTGAAGGACCATTACTACTGTTCGCCCATTGTCCTGATTTAAATCAAACAACAAATCCAGTATTTCAATCTGATGAGTCATATCAAGATAAGTGGTTGGCTCATCGAGTAAAAGGGTATCAGTATTCTGAGCAAGAGTCATTGCAATCCAGGCCCGCTGGCGCTGTCCTCCGGATAAAGAGTCAACCGTTCGCTCTTTTAATTCCATTAGGTTCGTATCTTCTAGTGCTTTGTTAACCGCATACTCATCGTCTTCAGACCAGCGCTTAGCAAAACCTTGATAAGGGTATCGCCCTTGCTTAACTAATTGATAAACACTTAGACCTTCTGGAGTAGTAGGGCTTTGAGGAAGGATTGCCATTTTCTTTGCAACTTCTTTTGTCCGCATTTTAGAAATATCTTCACTATCGAGTACAACTTCTCCTGATTTCGGTTTCAGCAGACGTGCCATTGAACGCAATAACGTGGATTTACCACATCCATTCCCTCCAATGAGTACGGTGACCTTCCCTTTCGGAATGCTGATATTCAAAGAATCTATAACGACGGAATCCCCATAACCCAAGGTCAGGTTGTTAGCCAACAGTGTATCCATAATCTCGAACTCTCCTTTTTCTACCCATTACGAAATCTCTATCGGTCTGTTGGTAATCTATATTTTCATGGAACTTAAATATATACGTGTCTAATTTTTCTTTCATTTACTAGTTTATGTGCATTCAAGAACTCTGTCAATGAATTTGAGAATCATTTTCAGTTTGTTTGATGGTTAAATGTATGAATTTGATTAACTATTCAGACTAAAAAAAGGTCAAAAATCCGAGAGAAGGACTTTTGACCTTTTTTCAACTTGAAAGAACAGATTTTAATTATTCAAAAGAGTTTGATGTGACTAGTCTTATGCTCAGTTAAACCCCACTGGAAAAGCGGTTCTCAATCACTCATCGGTTCTTAAGAGGATCTTGTTTTCTTGTCTTCATTAAAGCAAAATTACAACAAAACATCGAGAATTAAAAAAACCATTTAATACACACTAACTGACTTCTCACGCCGTGGCGGTTCGACGAAAACCAGTCCCAGTTCATAATGCTCACCTTCATATAGAGGGCGCTGAACGTAGCGATTCTCACCCTGTACGTCGTGGACTTCGATTTTATTGAAAGCTGCATTTTCCTGCAGGGCTTCATAAAAATCATTTTCCGTACGGACTTGTCTGTTATTCACCCTTACAATCAGCTCGCCTGGTGACAGACCCATTTGCGCCGCAGGGCTTTTTGGAATGATCCCTAGAATGAGAAGACCGTGCTGGCTGGCTGAGAAAAATGGCTGCCGCTTCTCTCCTGACAAGTGCTGAAGCCGAATCCATGTACGTCCTAAAAGACTAACCACAACGGCCGCCATTGATAAGACCGGCAAGAACAGGCTGCCTGCAGCCAGACTAAGAACTAATAAGGCAAGAAAAAATGTCCTGCGTCCGACAATTTTGGCTGCCTTTACAGGCAGTTGGCCACGTGCAATCCATTCCCATCCTGTGATAAAAGGAACGAGTATCAAACCAAAGCTTTCTTCGCCGATACCAAAAACAGGCCACCAGGGCGCAAACGGTTCAATGGATCCAGCAGGAAAAAGAGCAAAAAACGGAATGAGCGCAAGCTTTCTGCTGCGGTGCTGACCAATCCACATCCCCCTTCTCCCCATTACACGCTCTGGAAAGGTAGACAACGAAGACGATCTTAACATAAGAATACCTTCCACTAATAAAAACGCACTAATCAGAAAGGGTAAAGCTGTAAGCGGCGTGTCCGTAAATGGAGACACCCATGATAATTGTCTTACACTTTCCGGAAAGTACGGAATGAAATATATAACGAGGTACGTGGCTCCAAGTGTATAGGCTGCTGAGTACCAGTTGGATCTTAAAGGAAGGCTAAGTACCAGCAGCACTCCGGAAACAAGCAGTAATAGAGGCATAGAAAGGACGAGTCCGCTGCCGACCGCAAAGAGCGATATCAGGAGTCCAGCAGCTAATGATGTTCCTAAGGTACCGCTCCATTCTGAAAAGGCATCATAAATACGAGTTCCAAACTGCCTCCGCTCGCTTTTAATCCTACGCCTCGTTAAAATAAAACCTATGATAATAGCTATATAAAGGAATGGCTGTGTAAACACCCGGCCTGCTCCTTTGACGATTTCCATAATCCAGACTTCCAAAATCATTCTCCTTTCCAATCTTAAAAAGTCCGCAGTCAAAGACTACGGACTTTACTTCTCGAACTAAGGGGGAGTCCTGCTTACTCGAAGAGGGCCTCCACAGCTTTATCCATCTGACGGTCATTTTCTTCCTTGCGCACTTCTTCTACGATCGCTTCTTCCAGCTTACCACCCGTCTTTTCATCTACATCACCTGTAGCTTCTAGTCCGTTTTCAGCTTGAAAAGCTTCTACTGCAGATTTCGTACCCTGATTGAAATAACCATCCGTCCGTCCTGGCTCATATCCAAGACCTTTAAGCATCTTTTGAATGTTTTTCACTTTTTCATTATTATCATTATACTTCAGCTCTTCTTTAATTTCGACCGGATTTGTATAGAAGTAGGACGGCTGCTTCACTTCTATGGTAGGCTCTACCCCTTTTTCGTGAACCCAATTTCCATTAGGAGTCAACCATTTGTAAAGGGTGAGTTTAATTGTGCTTCCATCCCCCATCGGAATTGCCTGCTGAACCGTTCCTTTTCCGAAACTCTTGGTACCTACAAGATCGTACCCTCCGGCTTCATTCATCGTTGCGGCAAGAATTTCCGAGGCAGATGCACTTCCCTCATCCATCAAGACTGTGATCGGATAATCTTTCTTCTCTTTACGATCAGAGAAGTAACGGGATTTCTCCCCATTACGGTCTTCTACTTGAACAATCGGCTTATCATCAGGAATAAATTCTTTTAAAATTTCCTGAACATCTGTAAATAGACCGCCCGGATTGCCACGGACATCAATTACCAGTCCGTCCATGTTGTCTTTCTCCAGCTTAGTTAGAGTTTCGTGGAATTCCTCGGACGTTTTTTCCGAGAAAGAGGTAATCTCTATGATACCGACTTTTTTCCCATCGACTTCTTTTGTATTGGAATACACTGTTTCAAGCGGAATATCATCACGAATGATATCTATGGTTACCGGCTCGCTCACGCCTGGACGATCTACCTTCAGCGTGACCTCAGTACCTTTCTCACCTCGTATTTTCAAGACCGCTTCGTATAAATCAAGGCCTTCTACACTATCTCCATCTACTTTCAATATTTGATCGTTCGGTTTCAGTCCAGCTTCTTCCGCTGGTGATCCTTTAATCGGTGCCACAATGGTTACTTTATCATTCACCATGCTCACTTCAGCACCGATTCCTTGAAAAGAGGATTCAATGGATTGGTTAAATTGCTTCATCGTCTCCTGATCCATATACACGCTATACGGATCTTCAAGAGTGTCGAGCATGCCCTGCACAGCACCTTCTATTAATTTATCATTATCTACTTCTTTCACATAGTTTTCTTTAATTGTACTGAATGCCTGCTCTACTTTTGCTAAATCCACACTCTCCGACTGATCTTCCGTTGCTTTGTTCTGTTCTTCCCCTGATGTATTGCCGGGATTGTCAGCATTTTGATCAGCATTAGCCAATGATTCCGTCTGGGAGCTCTCCTGTGCCCCTTTAGCGAAATATTCTATTCCTATGTAAGAACCAGCAGCTCCCAATAGGACCGCAAGCACCATGAGAAGTGCTACGTAACGCGGTTTTATATTCATCGCATTCACCCTTCTACTTTTAATTTCCCTAATGTACCTATCCTAGCAAACGTATATGTGCACCGTAAAACTGAGTTTCCTTCCTGCTTTAAGTTATGCCATAAATCTTACAGGCATGTCTATCTAATTATAGGAAATATTTATACTTTTTTCTACTAGATTCGAAAAACAAAATATACAGCCACCAAACATAACCATACAAATTATTAATTTAAATTCAACATATTTTTACAATATCGCGTTGCATTCAAGTTACAAGCATTGCAAAGAGAGCGGAAGACCTTTCTGCGATGATTACAAGTCGCTTGTTTAATCCATACTGTGTCCTTCTGGGGATAGCGGGTGTGTTTGGTGGTCGAATCTTTTGACACCACGAGCCTCAAGTACTTGCTTTACTTGTTGGAGCAAGATAGTTTATTAACTTTATTCAGCATAAAAAAGCGCTCCTGGTTTTAAGGAGCGCTTTTTTATGCTGAATATAAACGTTACAATTAATCATCATATCCGTAATTGCCGCGCATTTCATCCCGTACGACCATTCCATCCTCAATTGCAATGACACGGCGGGGGATAGTGTTCACAATTTCGCGACTGTGGGTAGCCATCAAAACAGTGGTTCCACCTGCGTTTATTTCATCTAAAATGTGCATGATTTCCCAGGAAGTTTCCGGGTCCAGGTTTCCTGTGGGCTCATCCGCAATTAAAATCTTCGGTCGGTTAACTATTGCTCGCGCAATGGAAACCCGCTGTTGTTCGCCTCCGGACAGCTCATCAGGTATAAAGCGAGCTTTGTTTCTTAAGCGAACCTGATCCAACACTTCCATCACTCGCTGCTTAATGTTCTTTTTGGATTCTTCAATCACTTCCAGGGCAAAAGCCACGTTTTCATAGACGGTTAAATTCGGGAGCAACCTGAAATCCTGATACACCACACCAATTTGACGGCGCAGCTTGGGAACCTTTCGCTCTTTCATGGTGGAAGTATTCATATCAATAACATTAACATTTCCTCTGGAAGGCTTTTCCTCCCGGTAAATCAATTTGGTGAACGTGGACTTACCAGCACCGCTTGGGCCCACTACGTAAACGAATTCACCTTGTTCTATTTGGACATCCAGACCGTTCAGAGCCGTAACTCCATTTGGAAATGTTTTATAGACACCTGTCATATCTATCATATGGCGATCACCTTAGTCTCTTTTTTTAGTTCTTCTTGTCGTCTCTTACAAACAACTTTATTATAACATTGATATTCGATAATTTTAGACATAAAAATATTACATTTCCTTATCAGTTTATTTAATTACTGTAAAATAAAAAAAGCCCGACGCTTTGCCGGACTTTTCAATCATGATGTTATTCCATTGTAGCGAGCCAATCCGCAACCGTTTGAGCATCCTCATCGGATACCTGACTTTGAGCTGGCATTTGACCTTTACCATTTTTAATAATATCTACAATTTTGGCTGCGTCGTATTTAGATCCAACTTCTGTTAGAGCTGGTCCAAAACCGCCGCCCAATTCACCACCGTGACAGCTGGAGCAGTTGTTCTGATATACTTCCTCTGCACCTGCGGAGTCAGTTGCACCGTCTCCAGATCCGCTCTCAGAACCTTCGTCCCCACTCTCCTCTGTAGATTCTCCGGCCTCATCCTGCGAGCTCTGATCGGTCTGTTCTTCAGAAGTATTGTCATCAGAAGCACCTTCGTCTCCACCACCACCGCAAGCACCAAGAACAAGTAACATAGCGAAGAATAATGAGAATAGTAGTTTTTTCATTTCGATTCCCCCTCGAAAAATTAAGTATGGGAATATTATAACCTTCCTATCCCGATTTGAAACCCTCACCAAGTACTTCGGTGGCATTCATCGCTACGACGAAGGCCCCAGGATCCACCACTTTTACCGTTTGTGTCAATTTGGTGAATTCATTCTGCTGAACGACACACATGACGACACGACGCTCTTGATCCGTATAACCGCCTGCACCGCTTAAAACAGTAACACCACGGTCGATTTCCTTAAAAATTGACTGACGTACGTCATCCACTTGTTCTGTGATGATCATAACATTCTTCGAGGTATTTAAGCCCACTTGCACAAAATCGATCGTCCGGCTGGTCGCAAATAAACCAATCAATGCGTATAATCCCTCCTCCAGGGAAAATACAATGGCTGAGGTTAACACAATCATGCCGTCCAGTAATGCAACACTAATGCCCAACGGGAAATGAGTAAACTTATGCAGCACTTGTGCAGCAAGGTCAATTCCTCCCGTAGAAGCGCGGCCTCGGAACACAATTCCAAGTCCTAATCCTACTCCCATTCCGCCAAAAATTGCCCCGAGGAGCGGATCTGGTGTAGCAGGTTCCAAGTTACTTGTAAGTAAAACAAATAATGGCAGTGTAATCGTGCCTACAAAAGATTTAATGCCGAAATTCTTACCTAAAATGACCACTCCTATGATAAACAAAGGAATATTTAGTATCCATTGAACAATTCCCGGTTCCCATCCGAATACACCTTTTGTAATTGTACTGATACCCGCTACACCGCCAGATGCGATATTATTCGGTAATAAAAATACATTAAAGGCTAAAGCCACAAAGAAAGATCCTATAATTACGAAGGCAAACTCCATCGTATGCCTCAAGGCCGGCGGCATCGGCTCTCTTCGATATTTTTTTGCCATCATCATCATAATCCTTTTCCCCCTGCGTAATACCTGTTTCGATTCTATTAATTTATCGTTTCAAAAGCAGTACCTAAATGTATAGCAAACCTCATGGAGTATATCACTGCCTTAACGTACTGTAAATAAGACTGAAATAACGTGTTAATACGGTAAAGGAGTGGATGATCTCATAAAGAAAGCGCGGTGCCTGGCGGCTCCCGCGCGTCTCATTATCCGTGAAAGGATTTCTGCTGTTTAACGATATTTTCGATCAATTCGTAAACGTCATCACGCATGTCTTCGCGCTCCATTGCTACAGCAAGAGTCGTCTTAATAAACCCAAGCTGATCACCAACGTCGTAACGATCGCCTTTAAATTCATACCCATACACGGGCTGTTCCATATTCAGACGCTCGATGGCATCGGTCAGCTGAATCTCTCCGCCTGCTCCTATATCCTGTGTCTCAAGCATGTCCATAATCTCTGGAGTGAATACATAACGTCCGATAATAGCAAGATCAGAAGGAGCTTCTTCGATGGAAGGCTTCTCCACAAAGTGCTCCACCTGGTAGCGGCGGCCCTCCTGGTTCTTTGGAGCAATGATTCCATATCGATTTGTCTCATCGTGCGGTACTTTTTTCACGCCGATAACAGAAGAGTGAGTTTCTTCAAATTGATCCATCAATTGTTTCAAGCAAGGTTCATCCGAGCGGACGATATCGTCGCCAAGAAGAACGGCAAAAGGGTCGTCACCTATAAACTTACGCGCACACCAGATGGCATGTCCTAGTCCCTTAGGTTCTTTTTGACGAATATAGTGAATATCCACATGCGCAGACTGTTTTACCTTTTCAAGCAGGTCAATCTTCCCTTTTTTATATAAGTTTTCTTCAAGCTCAAATGCATGATCAAAGTGGTCCTCAATAGCTCGTTTGCCTTTACCTGTAACGATAATAATATCTTCAATACCTGACTCGATCGCTTCTTCCACAATATACTGAATTGTCGGCTTATCTACAACAGGAAGCATTTCTTTAGGCATCGCTTTCGTCGCAGGCAGGAACCTTGTTCCAAGTCCTGCTGCAGGAATAATCGCTTTTTTCACTTTCACTGTTTGGTCACCGCCTTATTAATTGTGTTCACTACCTTCATCATAGCAAACATTCATATAAAAAGGTAGTTCGTCCCGTCTACTCTTCTGTCTAAAAAAAGAGCCTTTTTAAAAAGGCTCCTTTCTTAAGATGCATCCATTTTGGATCGTAAGAACGAGTTAATGAATTTATCAAGATCGCCGTCCATGACCCCCTGTGTATTTCCAACATCCAAATTTGTCCTGTGATCTTTGACCATGGAATAAGGATGAAAAACATACGAACGTATCTGGCTTCCCCAGCCGATTTCCTTCTGTTCCCCACGGATTTCGTCTAGTTCCTGCTGCTGACGTTCGATTTCGAGCTGATAGAGTTTGGCTTTCAGCATTTTCATAGCCTGTTCACGGTTTTTAATCTGGGAACGTTCAGACTGACAAGTAACGACCGTATTTGTGGGCTGGTGTGTAATTCTTACTGCGGAGTCTGTTGTATTCACGTGCTGACCTCCCGCACCGCTGGAGCGGTAGGTGTCGATCTTCAAATCTTCTGTATTAATGTCAATATCAATTTCATCATTGAATTCTGGCATCACTTCGCAGGAGGCAAAGGAAGTATGACGGCGTCCGGATGAGTCAAACGGGGAAATGCGCACGAGACGGTGCACCCCTTTTTCAGCTTTCAAATAACCGTAAGCGTTGTGGCCTTTGATCAGCAAGGTTACACTTTTCACTCCGGCTTCATCACCCGGAAGGTAATCCATAGTCTGTACAGAGAAACCTTTTCTCTCTGCCCAGCGAGTGTACATGCGGAGCAGCATGCTCGCCCAATCCTGAGATTCCGTTCCACCTGCGCCTGGGTGCAGTTCAAGAATCGCATTATTTTTATCATAAGGTTCGCTTAAAAGAATGTTCAGTTCAAACTGATCCAGGTCTTTTTTTAATTGCTGGACCTGCTCAACTAAATCTTCCCTTAGGTCTTCATCATCTTCTTCTTTGACAAGTTCATAAGAAACTTCAAGATTTTCATGCGTTTCCTCGTGTTCTTCCAGGGTATGAACAAGGTTTTTCAGTCCATTTACTTCATCAATAACTTTCTGGGCCGTTTTTTGATCATCCCAAAATCCCGGCTCTGTCATTTCTTCTTCTAATTCAGCAATACGGGTTTTTCTTTGATCAATGTCAAAGAGACCCCCTGAAGTCAGCTAGTCGTTCAGCTGTATTGTTTAACTCATGGCGTACGTCTGCCATATCCATAATAATCACTCCTATAAATATCTACGTGCTTACGATCGTGTTTACTTTTGCCTGGTCCTTAGACAAGGGAAGACACTCTCTTGATGAGAGTGCCTTACTCCTTATTTTCCGTGACAGTTCTTATATTTTTTACCGCTTCCGCAAGGACATGGATCATTTCGACCTACATTGTCTGCTTTCACATACGGCGTGCGCTTTTTGCTCTCTTTACTTTCTTCTCCATCGCTGGAAACAGCTTTTGCTCCCTCAGCTACTTCCTGACGCTGCAGGTTGTTACGGATTTGCGCTTTCATCACGTAACGGGCAACTTCTTCATCAATTTTTCCAACCATTGTTTCAAACATGCTGAAACCTTCAAACTGATACTCACGAAGTGGGTCATTCTGACCGTACGCACGAAGGTGAATCCCCTGACGAAGCTGATCCATTTGATCAATGTGATCCATCCACTTCTGATCGACAGTACGAAGAAGAATAACTTTTTCAAATTCACGCATTTGCTCTTCGGTCAACTCTTCTTCTTTTTCATCGTAACGCATTTTAACTTTTTCAAGTATCAGTTCTTTCATTTCTTCAGGATCTTTGCCTTTCAGATCCTTCACAGTAACGTCGCCTTCTTCCAGAAGATTGGCACGCATGTATTCAACAATTGCTTCAAGTTCCCAGTTCTCATCTTCTTCCTCGCTGGTATGAACTTGTACATTCTGCTCCACCGTACGTTCAATCATTTGTTCAATGATTGAACGCAGATTATCCGAGGTAAGCACATCATAACGCTGCTTATAAATAACTTCACGCTGCTGGCGAAGCACATCGTCATAGGAAAGGATCGTTTTACGAGCATCAAAGTTGTTACCCTCAACGCGCTTTTGCGCTGATTCTACTGCGCGGGAAATCATTTTACTTTCAATCGGCTGCGAATCATCCATACCCAGACGGTCCATCATGCTGCGAATATTATCAGAGGCGAACCTGCGCATCAATTCGTCATCCGTCGCCAGGTAAAACTGAGACATACCTGGATCCCCTTGACGACCGGAACGACCACGCAGCTGATTGTCGATACGACGGGATTCATGACGCTCCGTACCGATGACGGCCAATCCACCTGCTTCGACAACTCCATCTCCAAGTTTAATGTCGGTACCACGACCGGCCATATTTGTAGCAATCGTTACGGCACCTCTTTGACCAGCATTTTCGATAATTTCAGCCTCACGAAAGTGGTTTTTGGCGTTCAGGACATTGTGTGGAACACCAGCTTTTTTCAAATACCGGGAAATAATTTCCGATGTTTCCACGGCTACCGTACCAACAAGTACCGGCTGTCCTTTTTCATGACGTTCTTTAATATCTGCAACAACCGCTTTAAACTTTCCGTCTGATGTTTTATAAACCAGGTCTGCTTTATCATCACGGACGATTTCACGGTTTGTCGGAATTACAATAACGCGCATATTGTAAATGTTCAGGAATTCTTCTTCTTCAGTCTTTGCAGTACCTGTCATTCCGGAAAGCTTCTCGTACATACGGAATAAGTTTTGGAACGTGATGGATGCAAGTGTCATGCTTTCGTTCTGGATCTCAAGGCCCTCTTTAGCCTCAATCGCCTGATGCAGTCCGTCACTATAACGGCGTCCTTTCATTAGACGTCCAGTGAATTGGTCAACAATAACTACTTCTCCTTCATCAACCACATAATCCGTGTCGCGGTGCATAGACGTATGAGCTTTTAGAGCCTGATTAATATGATGGATCAGCGAGACATTAGAAAGATCGAATAAATTTTCGATCTTGAAAAAGCGCTCTGCCTTGTTAATTCCTTCTTCTGTCAGCTGCACGTTTTTTGTTTTCTCATCATATGTGAAGTCCTCTTCCTGCTCCAGTAAACGTACAAAAGAGTTGGCAGATTGGTAAAGATCGGCTGACTTCGAGGCCGTACCTGAAATAATTAAGGGAGTACGTGCTTCATCAATAAGAATCGAGTCTACTTCATCAATGATGGCAAAGTGAAGCGGACGCTGCACCATCTGCTCTTTATAAAGCACCATGTTGTCACGCAGATAATCAAAACCGAACTCATTGTTCGTCCCATAAGTAATATCTGCGAGGTAAGCTTCACGCTTTTCATCTTTGGACATCCCATTCAAGTTCAATCCTACGGTCAATCCTAAGAAATGGAAAAGTTCTCCCATCTCTTTAGCATCACGACTCGCAAGGTAATCGTTGACCGTAATGATGTGAACGCCTTTTCCTGTAAGGGCGTTTAAATAAGCAGGCATGGTAGAAGCAAGTGTTTTACCTTCACCTGTTTTCATTTCGGCTATATTTCCTTCATGCAGCGCGATCGCACCGTCGAGCTGTACTTTAAATGGACGCATGCCAAGCACACGTTTGGAACCTTCACGAACGACGGCGAAGGCTTCTACTAATAAATCATCTAGTTTTTCACCATTTTGATATCTTTCCTTAAATTCATCAGTTTTCTGACGCAATTCATCGTCAGAAAACTTTTCATATTCAGCTTCTAAAGCGTCGATATCCTCAGCGGTTTTATCGAGACGCTTCAATTGACGTGAGTTACCATCGCCAAATATTTTCTTTAAAGTTCCTAGCATTGCAACCGCTCCTCTATTGGTTTCGAATCTTCGGTTGGTTAGTTAAATCCATATATTATCATAACACTAAGAGAAGCTGACTGACAATAAAGTACATACCCATGATGAACGTTTTGAGGCGGGCTTTAGGTATGTTGCGATGGAGCAACTGAAACTGTTAGGAAGAAGCCGTAAAAGGAGTTCGGTGTTCCCGAATAAACTGATGTTCGACACCAAGTTGTCTCTGATAAAGTTCATGTACACGACGGTTGGTTGCGCCGATGATATCCACCAGTTGAGCAATTGTTTCTTCTTGTTGTCTCAGACGCTGATATAAAAAATCATAATCATGACAAGAGTCTGTAGATTTCATTGATTTTCCTCCTGAAGGTTGAGTTCATAGTCTTTTTATATCATAAAGAGTCAGGAGAGGCGAATGCTCAAATTTGAATTTTTCAAGATTTTTATAGAAGATAAACGGGGTTTATGGAGAGAGAAACTTATAAACAGTCATGAATTCGGAGGAATTGTTGAGTATTTCATCCATTTTAAAAGCACCCCTGTTGGACAGGGGTGCTTCGTCATTTAATCTCAAGTTTCAATTAGGCCATAACGTCCGTCACGGCGTTTATATACAATATTTGTCTCATCTGTATTCGCATTTGTAAAAACGTAGAAATTATGTCCCAGCATGTCCATTTGCAGGGCAGCTTCTTCACTATCCATTGGTTTCAGATCAAAACGTTTCGTTTTTACAATTTGAATATCAAAATCGCTGCTTTCTTCTTCTTTCAACTGCTCTTGCTGAGCTTCGCGTTCCAGTTCAGCAAATACATGTTTTGGAGCACCTTCTTGGCGAAACTTACGGTTTACCTTCGTTTTATGCTTACGAATTTGACGTTCCAATTTATCAACCACAAGGTCGATGGCAGCATATAAATCTGTATTGTGTTCCTCCGCACGAAGAAGCAGGTTCTTCATCGGAATAGTGACCTCGATTGTCTGCTCATCATTATAGACACTTAAGTTTACGTGAACCTCAGAAGATGGTGGATTATCAAAGTAGCGCTCCAGTTTGCCCACCTTTTTCTCCACATAATCCTTAATAGAATCTGTCACTTCTAGGTTCTCACCACGAATGGTATATTGTAGCATAAGAAGTGTCCTCCTTTCATCCTTATGTGATATATATTCTATCATACCCTGACCCTTTCCTGCATAAACTATCTAAAAATTTTGTCAAAATTGTGTCGGTAATTGTTGGAAAAGCTGACAACCCGGACTAAATAAGGATATTGGGATGAAATTTGTCTGGGCATGCGGTCTTTTAGGGAACCTAGCGCTGACCAATTCAGGATAGAAAACGTATTCTCGTGCAGTGTTTATACTTAATGCACAATGTATGGTTTCACATATGCCTGCATTTGGCTTCTCCAGCTCTCATAAGCCGGTACTACCTTTTCTACAAGCAACTGCCGTTTCTCCTCATTTGTTTCAAGCTCAAACCACTGTTGCAAAAGCTTCACGACATCATGGAAGTCCCCAATTAACGTAATCAGCTTTATGTCCTCATTAAAAAGCGCAACCATTTGTTCGTGACTTGTACTTGCCTTATCAAGGGCCAGCAACACATCTTGAAACACTTGCTGCACTTCTGGCGGTGCTTCTTTTTTAATGTTCTTTTCTAAGTATTCCAATGCATCGCTAATCGTATTTAATAATTGATCATACTCAAATAATAATTGATGCTGTTCGACTGTTAGTTCTGACAAAAAATCACCTGCTACTTTTTATGGTCTACATACATTCCATCATAATTCGACACACTTTGGTAGGGATTTGCGTATCTTTGTTTGGAAGACTTCTGCTTTTTCATATTACGCATGTCCTGTTTTAGACCATCAAATAGGAACTCAAGCTTCTGATTAATCTTAATATCCTTTTGTAGAACATCAGCTATCAGTGCCCGTTCCTCCTCGCTTTCAGGCTGAGGCAGCTTATGCAGGAGAGCAGATCTCTTAGCTAAAATCCCTTCGACATATGCGACCATTTCGGCTCGGTTTTTTTCTGTGACCGTCTGGTGAACTTTTTCCTCTAATTGCTGGGTGAGGTCGTGAAATTGGTTCCATAATGCCACTACGCTCTGCCGCCCTGACCCTGCTGAACACGTCTCGTCTGAAGAATTACCTCTTTCCATGTATCGCGGAATTCTTCAGTAAGTCCTTGAACTTCCTCGAGAATTCCCAAATCATTAGTAATATTAGCCTCCATTAAGCGACGGTTCATATAATCGTATAGGGGCATGATGTCTTTCGCAACCTCATAATCCTGGTCCATAGTCACCATCAGCTCGCGAATGATTTTCTGTGCTTTTTGGATATTTGTGTTTTTCTTTTCTATATCATGATTCTCAATTGCTTTTTTAGCTGTCTTAATAAATTTCAAGCATCCATTGTACAGCATCAGTGTAAGCTCTCCGGGAGAAGCTGTTTCTACTGAATTATTCTGATAGGCCTGAATCGACATATAGCCATCACTCCTTTTTTATAAATCAACCAAAGTTCTGCATTAAGTAGGCGGATTGTGAATTCATCTTCTGAATTGCTGATTCCATCGCACCGAATTGCGCCCAATAGCGATCCTCAATTTGGGCCAACCGTTCCTCGAACCGTTCCATTTGATCATCCATATCTTTAATACGGCGGCCCAATAAAAAGTTATTATCTAAAGTTGTCGATTTACCAGCTTTTCTTTCAATGGACGATATCGTCGTTTCGATACTGTTTTCAATACGGCGTGCAACGCCTGGTTTTTCCTCTGTACCTGCAAAAAGCTTATGTACGGATTCCGGATCCGTACTAAGAGCTTTGCGAAGCTCATCTTCATTGATTAATAGCTTTCCACCTTCTCTATAATTGGAAGAGGTTGTGATGCCTATTTCTGACATCATTTGAAAGTCTCCATTGTTATCGACAGGTGTATACCAATTCGTGCGCATGCTGCTTAAACCATTCTCTAAAACAGAATCGTTCCTTAGCACTCCGCTTTTGGCTTTTTCGTTCCAAAGCTCAATCTCTTTTTCTTCCATATCTTCCTTTTGCTTATCTGTAAGCGGTGGAAAATCCCTATATTTCTTTTCTTCTGTTTTTCCATTCATTTCTTCAATGATTTTATTGTATTTATCTACGAATTCAACGATCTTATCCACGGCTTGATCGACATCATTTTTTACATTCACTTTGATATTTCCATCCGTTACATTGTTAAATATAAAGTTCACACCGTTTACAGTGTAATTATTCGAATGTGATG
>NZ_JBAPTY010000084.1:0-1536 GCF_049282395.1 Halobacillus sp.
CCTAATCCTGAAAGATTCCTTGTGGGGGGATAATCGATTAACGTTACCTTCTATAACGTTAATCTGAGTGGCGCAAATATTCCCTAGAGTACTTCCCCTGACCTCTTACATAATTTATTTATCCATATATCGTTAGGTCCGGAGGGTAACAGCGAGACTCTTGCGGGAATAAAGCCAATAGTAACGTTAAAAGAGCTTTAAATAAAAACAGCTGAGGCTCATGTAAGCCTCAGCTGCTTCTTGTCTTTCTTACTTAGTTAATGAAACGATCATCCTCAGCTTTTGCAAGGAACATCGCAAATTCAGCACGAGTCGTGTCACGGTTCAGCTTGAACGTTCCATCCGGGTAACCGATGGAAATCTTGTTAGCTGCCAGCGTATTGATGTAATCATACGCCCAGTGATCAAGAGGCACGTCACTGAATCCATCGTCGGTGCTGCCTTTCAGGTCATAGGCATCGACAAGGATTTTCGCCATTTCAGAACGCTTCAGGCTGGCTTTCGGATTAAAGTTGCCGTCCGGGGAACCAACCATAATTCCGCTTTCTGCAATAGCTGCGATATCAGCGTAGCCGTAATCGCCTTTCTTC
Source organism: Halobacillus sp. (assembly GCF_049282395.1). Taxonomy (NCBI): domain Bacteria; kingdom Bacillati; phylum Bacillota; class Bacilli; order Caryophanales; family Bacillaceae; genus Halobacillus; species Halobacillus sp. Next base: position 591 of record NZ_JBAPTY010000084.1, read on the forward strand.
ACATCATTGAATCCTGGATCTTCGACATTCTCAGTATCCAGATCAAGGATACGAACGATCATTTTCGCGGCATTCACACGGGAGATGTCGTCATTGGTTCCAAAATCACCGTTTGGATAACCGAGAATGACGCCGCCCACGTTAAGTTTCTGAATCACTTCTTCAGCCCAGTAATCTTCCGGAATATCGTTGAAGGATTTAGGCTCTTTATCAGATTGATAGATGGTGATGTGCTTGGTGGTGGTATTGCCGCCCAAGTCCACTAGTTCAATCTCGAAAGAGTTTTTACCTTCTTCCAGATTCACTGTTTCGCTGATGGTTTCTTCAAGTGATCTCATTTCATATGGTTCTTTAAACACGTTCTTGTAAACTTCGCTGCCATCGACATAGAGACGAAGGTCGTCAAAGTTATCTTTCACATTCATTTCAAGGTCCGCTTCTCCTTGATCGGTTGTATGCGGTCCATCAATGTTTAGAACTGGTTTCGTGGAATCTAACAAGAACCTTCTGATGAAGGAAATGTCATTACCGCTGTCATCTACAGCTTTAAATTCAATTTCTTTGAACCCATCTTTCTTGAAGCTGATGGTTTCGCTGAAGTTGTAGCGCTGGTTCTTTTTATCCCAGTCTAATTCTGCATCTTTTCCGTTGATTGTCAGGCTTTCCACCTGAGAATCGTCTTTTACATAACCGGTTACTTCTACTTCTTTATTATTGGTTACGCTCAATGCTTCTGGAGTAAGGGCTGTGACAGCTGGAACCGTGCCATCCTCTTCTTCCATCGCATTGTCAGAAGTGGTGTTGCCTGCATAGTCATGGGCAACAACTTTTACATTAGTCGCTTCGTCTGGATTCTCAACTTTGTAAGAATCAGCGTCCGCTCCAAGAGATTTCTCGGAAACCAGTTTTCCGTTCACGAGAACGTCGAAGTGAGACAGTCCCGTAT
>NZ_JBAPTY010000085.1:0-4909 GCF_049282395.1 Halobacillus sp.
GTAAAGCTGTTCTCAGCAGCTTGAGCGCTCATTAACTGAGTCGTATATATTATATAGGAAACGTACCATATAAACATTAACGGAAGCGTATGACTTATGTAGAGTAAATCAAACACTCCTAGCACAAACCATACATACGAGAGAACTAAAAAGAACCAAAACACCACATATACCATCAGCTGATGAATAGAATGGACCATCATTTTACCTTTAAAATAACCAGGAACAGTAAGTGTTTTCTCAACAATATAAAGGTTTCCCTGGAGCCACCTTGTCCTCTGTTTAATATACACTTGCATCGATTCAGGCTCCTGTTCCCAGGTTACAGAATGAGGCACGATGGGAAGGAAGAAGCCCTGTTGAGTAATTCTCAAAGTTAATTCAGCATCCTCTGCGATAGCGTAGGGATCATATCCTCCTAGTTCTTGTATTACTTTTCTTTTCACTAGCATGTTCGTTCCTGTTAGAGATCCTGTTCGAAACAGTTGCCATCTGCCAGCCTGCATGAGTAATTGGAAAACTTGAAACTCGATAGAGATCATCCGAGTCAAAAAATTTTTCCTTTCATTTAACGTACGAACATATCCTACCGCCCCTGCTGCATTCGTATAACTATGAGCCGTTTCAACTAACTGCACCAGCGCTTCTTCTTCAGGTTGATTGTCCGCATCGTATACGCAGAAATATTCTCCGGTAGATATCTGCAGTCCATAGTTCAATACCCTGGACTTCCCTTTAGGTTCACCTGGAGGGACCAGGATGTGATGGACGCGGTGATAGGTTTCATCGTATTCTCCTGCAATTTCAGGAGTATCATCCTTCGAATTATCATTAAGCACGTATATATTCAGTTCTCCAGGGTAATGGAGCCTTACCATGGCATCAAGCGTTTCTTTAAGAACAACACCTTCGTTATGCGCAGGAATCAGTATATCCACGCTTGGATATTTTTCAAGAGAAATAGACTTTTGTTCTTTTGTCCGATAATACAAGCCTGCGATCGTTAATAAAGTATAGTACAACAGTAAAATTAAAAATAAAACTGTCGTGAATAGCAATAAATTTTTCATAGTTATTAAGTCCAAGAAAACCGCAATAAATATCCCAATACTGGCAAACACCATGCTAATTATCACTTTTCTCATATCTGCTGCCCTTCTTTGGACGCTGGAAATTCTATGTAGCCGATTCCTTCAGTGTTCCATTGTAACTTATCAAAAGCTTCAGGAGTATAAATGATTTTTAGTCGAGAGATGATTCTATTTTTTACAATCTCCAAGCCATCTTCATCTGTGTTTTGTAAAAGACATACAATGACTTGATCATCATATTTCCCCACAATATCAAAATGTTTTCTGACCGATTCATAAATTACATTGGAAACTTTTACAAAGCTTGTCTGCTTAACCCTACGGGGCAGCTTTTCAATTCCTATATATAGAAGGAATCCTTTTTCTTTCTTGCGGTCCATGGAAGTTACTATGATTTCTTTTTGTTTTTCAAACTCGCGTTTGGATAGTAATTTGGTATCTGCAATATACTCTTCCAGTTCAATTACACGGCTAAGTAATCGTTTATTATCTCTTGATAAAGAAGTACTCCACTTTGCCAACACATATACGGACCATAGATTAACCAGAACAAGCGCATGAAGCATTACCCACTCTATTTGAGTATAAGAATCCCATTTCCATACAAAAGCCATACCTAAAATAGTTAATGAAGAAATAACCGTAAAAGCGATAAACAGAAGAAAAGTTGTTTTTTCACTCATTACTAAAAATAAAATAGGAGGAACTAAAAAAATCAATATCCACATAGGATCAGCAATAGAATTTAAGGTATTGTACAAGAAGAGGAAACTGAGTACCCAAATTATGAACGCAATACTAATACTTCGTCTTACCAATTATATAACCTCCTTATTAACTGTTCATTATAATGTATACATGATACTTTTGAAACCTATAAATTTACCTAATCAGCACATTGCGGACAGGTATAAAGATTCATACACAAAAAAACGACATTGAAAGTGTCGTTTTTGAAATTTGCCCCGCTATAATTATTTTTTATGGTAATCCCACGTCACTACCCACTTCTCTTTCACTTTTGTGACCACAACCTTCTGATGTAAAGTGAACAAGCCATATTTTCCTCGAAACGTCTGGGCCACCGTCATGCTGTAAGCAATCGGAAAAGGTTTAGCTCCCTTTTCCATACGCCAATTTTTGATCTTCTTCATTTCTTCGATGGAAAAACTAAAGGTATCAACCCCAAAGTGATTCATGAATACATGAGCCCGGTCCTGAATATAGGGGCCCTTCGCGAATTTTTCTTTCATAAGGGGATGAAAAAGCTGCCAAGAATCCGAGTATTCACCTTTTTGTTCAAATGAATAGAAGTTCTCAACAACTGCTTTCGCTTGTTGAGCAGGACTTGTCTTATACATCACCACCCCTGTAATTCCACCCGCGATAATCAGTATCCCAATGATCAGCGCTATCTTGCCGTTCATCACTCATCCTCCTATTTCAGACTCCCTATTACCCTATGCATCCAAAGCTTAGAATACGAATAGGACCTCAGGTCATCCATATTCTGGATGACCTGAGGTCCCATAAATTAGCTTTATTCCAAATCGTACAATTCTTGGGTAACGTGCTGTTTTCCGGTCAGCACATCATATTGAAAGTGCTGGTAATCTTTTAATATCTTTTGAGTGGATGATGGCAGTTCATCAGGTGAAGGAACGGTTTCGCCCTCTGGAGTCATATAAATCATATCTCGAAAAGCCGGAAGTTCCTGCTGCATTCCTTCTAGAAAGTCATAAAATTTCGGTGTTTCATAATGAAGAGCATCTGCCACCATAGGCGCAAGGTAAACAGGACTAATTGTTCCAACTTCCTTTTTCATATCCATTTCGAAATTAGACAGAAATAATAATGGAGTTTCATAGAACTTCGCCTGCTGTTTCTGGTCCTCCTCATTCCCAAATCCCGTCTCTTTATAAGCTTTCAAATTTGCCCCAATCGAAGGAAGATGATCACCAAAGAAAACTACTACGGTCGGTTCGTCCATTTCCTGAATACTCTCGTTCAGTTTTTTGAGTGTTTCATCTGATCGTTTGATCCCCTCTGAATACACTTCAATCTGTCTCTCGGTATCAGGAGAAAGCCCTTCTCCGCTCACATCAATCGTGCTTCCTCCCTCATACTTATCTTCACTATAGGGAAGGTGATTGGCGATTGTGACTGCATGAATGAAAGCCGGTTGTTTCTGCTTTTCTACCGTATCAAGCAGTTCTTTCACTACAGATCTGTCTGAAACGAACTGTTTATTATCTTTTTTGGTATAAGTCATATCATCGAGGAACGTAGATTGATCAAATCCAAGATTCGGATACACTCGCTGTCTGCGGTACAGATTGCCTCCATTTGGATGAATAGCTTCACTGTAGTATCCACGATCATTTAAATACGACACGACCGATGGATAGGTGTCATTCGCTAAAATATGATTGAAGGGGTTTCCACCCGGATTGATATAACTCATAGAATAGCTTGTCAATGCCTCAAATTCTACATTAGCCGTTTCTCCCCCAAAAGAAGGGCTCAAAATCTGCCCTGAAGGGTACTCTTCCATTAGACGTCGTGTATTTTTCATGGGGTCTTCTGAGAATTTGACATCCAGATTGGTTGGATCCCAGAAGGTCTCATTCATAAAAAATATAATATTCGGCTGCACCGGATTCTTTTTTTCATCGTCTGCTCGTGCGAAAACTTCTTTCGCGTGTACAACGGAGTCTTCCATTACTGTTTGATTATATGGCTCAGGCTTTTCTACTACATCAAGCTTAATGTTAGAGATCATCCCAAGTACAGGACCATTATAATAATAATTGTTTTGCTGGTTCCAGGGCATAAAGCTTGTATATTCTTCATAGTAGCTTTCTGTAAAACGATCATCATAAAGCAGAAAAGAATAAAGTAGATAAGCCACCGGAACAAATATAACCAGCCGGGTAATCCACCCTATTTTTATTTTCGGCATTTTATACCAGGCAAACAAACCAGCTACAATGACGCCTATGATTAGCAAAGTAGCCGTTATGGAAATGGAATCTGATATTAACGGAATGACATCCTGAAGCTGGCCGATTTGAATAAAATCATTAGGGAATAATGGTTCATTCCGATAGATCTGTTTGTAATGATTCACCAGTGCAAGTATAAAGGACACGAGTAGAGCGATGCCCCCGCCCATGTAAGTTTCTCCGACCAGGAGAATAAGCGCCAAAGTAAAGAGGGATAACAAAAAAGCCGTAAACATATAACGCTCAGGATATTCCTGAACCCATTCCGTTGCTCTGCCCAGCGTAATGTCCAGATGGAAAACCATAAATAGATAGGAAGCAACTGCGCCAACCATTACCGAAACGAGCAGGGCTGTTGCAACTCTGTATATACGAGATTTATATAAAGGGTCTATCTTATTTCGTTTATGCAGCCACCAGGTAGCTGTCCCCCACATAACCAACGAAAGTACTAGAATAGATGTTCCGAGGCCAACGGTATGAATTTGAGCCCAGTCTATTACAGTGTTCCATCCCGAGGAAATGGAATACGTAAGAATGCTATAGCATAAGCCTAACGCTACAGCAAAGAAAAGAAATAACGGAAATGTACGAATCAAACTCTTTCCCATCCAAGGTGCCTCCCAACTTTCTATTAATTCCGAAATAGTTATATATTCTTCTCATTTTAGTATTAAATGTAAATAAAATCTATATTTATGTAAAGATTATGTAATTTTTTTAATAAATATCTTCCAATTCAAGAGTCATAGTTTTATAATTAAAAGTTTTGATAATGTACACATACCAAAAACCCCCACCTCAGGTCATCCA
>NZ_JBAPTY010000086.1:0-2434 GCF_049282395.1 Halobacillus sp.
GGATGAACCTATGCAAACTTTTACCCAGAATGTCCTGAAGATTATTAAGCTGATACCTGAAGGAAAGGTGATGACCTACGGGCAGATAGCGCGGCTAGCCGGGAACCCTCGCGCAGCAAGGCAAGTATCCAGGCTCCTTCACTCCATGAGCCAAAAACACAAACTGCCGTGGCACAGGGTAATTAATGCCCAGGGTAAAATTGCCATTCAAAATGAGGAAGGTGCAGAGAATCAGCGAATGGCACTCGAAGATGAAGGTATTCCTGTTATTAAATGGAGAATCAACTTGCAGGAATTCCAAGCAAGTGACTCCGAACTCCCTATTGATTCTAATATTCTGGAAGATCAATTATAATAAATGGTACATATGCAGTTGGAGGTTTTCTATGTTTGAAATCAAGCCCTACCCCGAATTGTCCTGGTCCCTTTCGCGTCACAAGACGATGCTGACGTGTGTTCGTAAATATGCTTATGATTACTATTTTTCACATAATGGCTGGCTGAAAGATGCTGACTCTCTTGCACGACAAACCTATCGTTTGAAGAAGATTACAAACCTGGAGATGCATTTTGGGAGTGTGGTTCACGATCTAATCTACCAGACCATTCAGCAAGTTCTTAAAAATCAGCACATTCCAGATGAACAAGCCCTCACCGAGGAAATAAGGAGGCATTTAAATCGCGGTTTTATCGAATCCACCCGGAAAGAGCATTTATGGATGAATCGACCCAAACACTACACTATGCTTCACGAGATTTATTATAGCCAATCCAATAAGCTTCCTGAGGCTAAAGTTAAGAAGATAACGAACCGTCTTCAGGCTACGGTTAAAAATTTTTACTCCAGCCGTTCTTTTCAAGACGTTTTAAATAAAAAGCACATGCGTTTTATCGAGTCAGAGGATTTCCGTTTTATGAAAGCCAATGGAGTTAAGATATTTATTGTGATGGATCTTGTCTATAAAGACTTACAAAAAGATCAATGGGTCATTGTGGACTGGAAAACCGGTAAAGCTTCCGATGAAGATCGAAACCAGCTCGCTCTTTACGCCTTGTATCTCAAAGAGAAATATGACATCCCGTCCATTGAAGATATTGTTATCCGTAATGAATACTTACTGGAAGGGACCCATATTGAATACCAACTAAAAGAACAGGATTTAATCAATGTCCAGCATTTATATCAAATCAGTATGGAGCAAATGAAAGCTTATCTGGAAGATTCCTCTAAAAACAAGCCTCTTCCGATCGAGAATTTCCCCATGCAGGAGGACCCTCGGGTCTGCGCTCGTTGTAACTATCAAGAGCTATGCTTTCCATAATTCACCCTCCCTTTAACCTGTTCCTATGTTTTAAGCACTGAAAAAAAGGCTAAATAAGGAGTGGACAACATATCTATCGGAAGGAGTCGTTTTAGCATGCAAGTACTAGTAGCAGGAGCAAACGGACATACAGGCCGTTTACTTATTCAATATTTAAAAGAAGATGGTCATGAGCCATTTGGTTTGGTACGTAAGGAAGAACAGAAGGCAAAGATTGAAGAACTTGGAGGAACTCCAGTATTAGCTGATCTAACTAAGGATGTGGGTCACGCTATTAAAGGTAAAGATGCTGTTATCTTCGCAGCAGGTTCCGGAGCAAGTACAGGAGCCGATCAAACTGAAGCGGTTGACCGCGACGGTGCTATTAACTTGATCAAACACACAGAGAACCTAGGCATTAAGAAATTCATTATGCTAAGCTCCATGGCTGCCGGAGATCCTGAGCGCGGCCCGGAAGAATTGAAGCATTATTTACAAATGAAGGGTGAAGCGGACGATTACTTGAAGTCCACAGAGCTTGACTTTACAATTGTTCGTCCAGGCGGACTAACGCATGAAGAAGGCACCAGCAAAATTAAAGTAGGCGAGACGGTCGAACAAGGTTCCATTCCTCGCGCAGATGTTGCCAAAACAATGATTGCGGCTCTTCAGGAGCAAAGCGTCTTCCATAAAACGTTTGAAATGGTCTCAGGCGATACTCAAATTGAAGAAGCTTTACGCTCTCTATAATTAAACTGTACAAAGCCATCTCCACCTGGGGATGGCTTTTTTAATTTCTTTTGTTTTGGAAAAGAATAGAGAAAAAAATAGAGAAAAACGCGGAGAAGCGGCATGTTTTGATATAATGTACATACTTATGCGCTTTAAAGGAGTTGTGCACAGTGAAAGGTTCATTAATTAAACAACATCGTAAGTTCAATAATATGACCTTGGAAGATCTGGCGACCGGGATATGTTCGGTCTCTTACCTGAGTAAAATTGAACATAATACTATAAATGCCAGTGAAGAAATATACAGACTCCTTGGAGAACGTTTAAATATAAAGCTGAACGATATTAATCAGGATTTTGATGAAAAGATTTATCAGGATCTTCTGGAGTGGCATGAAGCC
>NZ_JBAPTY010000087.1:0-7538 GCF_049282395.1 Halobacillus sp.
GTATATAGCTGGTACTATCATCATGTCTATCGCTCTCACCGCCGGCCTTGTTATCGGTTTTTTCTACCCTGCCTGGAAGGAGCAGAAAGGACAGCCTATGTCAGAAAATCAGATTCTTGGAATTCGAAGTTTGGGAATAGGGGTTCCACTTGCCGCTTTTGTAATTCTCCAGTTAGTAATGAGAATATAGCCTGACATTAGTTCGGCCCCGGTATGGAGTTTATTGAGAGCCATTCTGACTCCCTATTCTTCTTTATGTTTGAAACGTTCAGTTTGTCTTTTTTTAACAGCATTCACCTAAACAATTTCTTTTGTTCCCTTTTCATAGCGATAAAAACAATCCACCTTTAGTTCGTCTTGAAACGTCATGATGGCGGTGTAGAGAACCTCTTTCTCTCCCATGTTAACGATATACATATCGGCAATATCCGCTTCGCTATCGTATCCTTGTTGGGATAAGTGCATCCTGGTATTCTCCCTAAGTCCGGCTTTTTCCTGACTGGCTATGCCCCCGCTTACTTCAATAAACGTCCGTACGAAACCAGCGTACCCATCAGAATTAGATACTGTTTTCGAATGATCACCCTCTCTATTTCATACGTTTCACTCCTTAATATGCTGCTGGAACCACTGGTCCGTTTTATCGGTGTACTCCTTCACATAGCTGCTCAGACCATGCTGTCCGTCCTCATATTCCACATATTCATAATTGGCATTTTCTTGCGAGAGCTTGCTGCTTAATTCTCTTGCCTGTCCGACGGGCACTCTCCAATCATCTTCTCCATGCATGATCAGAAGAGGGACATCAAGCTGATCCGGCCAGTACACAGCGGAACGTTTTTCAAAAGCATCCCTATTTTCCTCTGGATCCCCAACGAGTTCGTCTAACATTCCCCGCACGACAACTCTTTCCTCATAAAAGTTAAATAGATCCGTAATCCCTCCTACGACGGCAGCCGCTTTAATATCTACTCCTTCTTTTATAGCGAGATATGTCATCATTCCTCCTCTGGATGCTCCAAGCATAACCTTATTCTCTACATCAACATTTGGGAGTTCTTCAGCTGCCTGAACAAGATTCAGGACATCATTCACATCCGCTCCTCCAAACTCTTCCTTGCCTTCCCCGCCATCATTTCCACGGTATTGGGAAGCTAGCACTACATACCCTTTCTTCGCCCATAAAGATAAGTATGTAGAAAGTATCTTCTCATCCATCTTTCCATACTCCTGATTCCCGCCCCGGTTAAAGATTAATAGAGGAAGTTCTTTTTCTATCTCTTTGGGTCTGACCATAAACCCTGTGACTTCAAGTCCATCACTTAAATAGGTAATCCTGTAGGTTTCTGTAGCTTCAGAAAGCTTAGTGTCTGGAACCTCAATCTTTTCCTTACTTAAAATGATATCATCGCTGTCTGCTTCACACCCGACAAGCAGTAAGATAATTACGATAAACAGCAGCTTCTTCAATTTACTCCCCCTCTTTTAAATGAATCCTTCTTATAGATACGAAACCATGCAAAAAAACGTTTCAACTAATAAGGACTTTCTTTTAACCATTTATTCAATAAATATTTATCGTTTTTCAATAAGTTGAAAGTAAACTCCCCGATTTTCGGAAATCTTTTTTATAGTTATGTCTTACCTAACCCTCAGCATAAAACCACCGAACTTATATTAACGAATAAGCTCATAAATATCTGATGATAGGTTTTCCAAATTATGATCTTTCACTTTAGAAAAATGAACCCAAAATTTCACTTCTACAGAATAGCTTTCCGTCAGGTCTTTTGTAAGCTGAATCATTTTGGCGTTTTCCCCCATCACTTTTACACCTATCACCTCTGGATCATCTGTTTCCACTAACGTTAAGACAGGAGTCTGGGTCATCATTAATCATATATGGAGCGCTCCCCAACTCTCCACCCATTTCCCATTCAATTGAATCAGGTGTGTATTTGAGAACGGCAAAAGTTTAATCCTTTGGCTGCCGTGTGTGTAAACACGTAAATATAATCAATCTTTAATGTCATAATCTACAATTTTCATCTGCTTTCATAAAGTAATTTTCCTTCCATAAAATCCACAATCTGCTGTTCCAATGGTCCATTCATTTGAATTCGCAGCAGGATTTTCAGCATGTCCTTCCGTTTCAATATTCTCATCTGCTTCATCATAATTACCATTTGAAGTAGCAACAGGATTTTCTTTACTTAATTTATTTTTAATCGAATAACCTAAAACATATAGAAATGCAATAGCTAGGTAATCCAAACTTTTTCAAAACAGGAACCCCCCAATTATTTCTTATATTATTCTTTTACAAAAAACAGGTATAAAGTGCTGTTTTTTGACACTTATTTGAAAAAGACTTTCAACTAACCATGATTTGATACAAAAAAAAGAAAATCGGGACTTCAAAATCTGTTTAAAATGCTTTATTTTCTAAAGCTAATATTTCCCCCTGTCCAGCCCGTCTAATAAATAAATTCAAGCCCCAAATCAAAGGTCGAGCACATCCCAACCACCCCTGAACTTTTATACAATTTATCCCAGGTAATGATATTGTAAAATAATAAAAAGGAAGATTTTACAATAGAAGAAACAGATCCGAAACATGCAGCGGCACAGATGAGTGAAGACAAAAAAGATGACATTATGAAGAGCTTCGAATCGTTCAAGGATTATTTAGGAGATCAGGTTAAAAAAGGGGAGAAACTGGGCCCTGGTTCAGAAGGTTTTTCTAAAGGAACTAAACGTGTCGTGGATTACCTTGCGAAGCATGAAGAACCCCGCAACCACAAAGAGAAAGCCCTCAATGAACTATGGGGCATAGCCAACAAAGAAGGGCGTGAACACATGTCTCACGTACTTGTTAAGCTTGCTGCTCAAACCAACTAACAGAGTAAGAATAAAGCCTGCATCCTTTCAAAGGAAGTCGGCTTTTTCGTGGGTAAAAAGAAGGGGTCTTTTCTAATAATAAACCTATATTTTAGTCTTTATTTTATGACTCATAAAAAAAATTGTAGTATAACGTTTAGATGGTCGCTTCTTATGGAATACACATGAGACATCGATTATAATTTAACAACATTTGTAAATAGGAGGGTGTACATGAGATACGGTGGAATGATTTTAGTTATGATAGCCGCAATCCTTTGGGGTATAACCGGGGGAATCGCTGATATATTAATGAATAAAGGCTGGAGCCCTTCCGTTATTTCGTTTTATCGTGGAGCCGTAGGGCTTGTATGTGTTTTGGTCTGGTTTCTTCTTCGTGCAAAACAGAATTTCCCAACTTCTTCTAGGGTGTATTTATGGTCGCTTCTCGCGGGCCTTGGTGTAGCAGGTAATTTCACTTTATATTTCCTGAGTATTGAAGCGTCCAGTATCGCGATTGCAGCTACATTAATGTACACCGCACCAGTATTTGTACTTTTAGTTTCGTTTCTTCTAAAAATAGAACGTTCGAGCTGGTTAAAATGGGGATGCATTACTGGCGTACTTGTCGGGATTATCTTGCTTACAGGCGCCTATAACACTGGGTCTACTTCTGTTACCCTGCTAGGTGCTGGTGCAGGACTTGGCGCCGGTATATCGTACGCCGTGTTTATTTTCGGTTTTAAAAATGCTTCTAACTTCGGCAAGCCGCAGACTGTACTAACCATCGCATTCTTAGCTTTTAGTGCCCTGCTCTTACTATTCATAGACCGTCAAGAAGCTCTTTCCGTCCTCACTTCCGGAGATATAGGATGGTTTATCCTGCTCGGTCTCGTCGGGGCAGGCGTATCCTTTGTTCTTTATGTGGTCGGCGTCAGGTGGACAGCTCCTTCGACGGCTTCGATGATCGCCATGATCGAGCCGGTGACAGCTTCCCTGTTCGGTGTAATGGTTCTTGGGGACAGCCTCTCGTTTGTTCAGCTTATTGGCATGGTTCTTATTCTGGCTACCATTACATTCTTAAGTGTGAATAAGACTGACTAAAGACGTTCAGCCATATAAAAGTACAGGTCCGGCATAATGCCGGACCTGTAACGAAAAATCAACTTCAATTACCACAGCTAAACTTACAAGAGTATGATTAGTTAAAAAGAAAGGACTTGTTTATGCGTTGGGTTTCTTGATACCTGGTACGATTCATTTGGATGAAGACGGTTAAACTTCGGAGCCTTCTCATTGTTATGCGACAAAGTGAAGGTTTCTTCTTTATTATTCCAGGTTACGACGACCTCAAATTCATCTTCTTTTACAGCATATTCTTTTGAGATATTGCTATTTTGTCTCCAGGCATTGTATTCCTGAAGCCGGATGCTGCTCCCTCTTTCAGGGGATACACCTTCAATGGAAACTTGAACGGAGGTGGAGTTTCCTCGTGTCTGCTTATTGTCTTTTTCTCCATCGCTCCCTTTATAAGTCAGGTTAGATACTTGAGTTATTTTAAACGTATGATCCCCGTCATTCTGTACCTGTTTGACCACCAATGTAGCCCCCCAACTTTCACTCTCTCCGTAAAACACCATAGGAGAATTTATATCTACATTCTCTACTTCATTATGGGAACACGCCGTTAGCACAAATAGTGAAAAAGAAGTCATGAGTATGAATAAAAACTTGCCTTTCATAGTTCCCCTCCTACATTTATTTTCCTTAAAACTTTTGAAATTGCATTAGGCCCCTTCACATGAAAACAGATCTGCCGTTTCATGTGAAGGAGCCTTTTTTAAAAAGAGTTATACTTTGTTATTTTTCATTGAAATAAAGATACGTTTCACCTGGTTTCGTTTCCGATAAGATCCTTCCATGACGGATAGAGTACCGGACAACCGCCTGCTTTCTAACCGCTTCGTATTCATCCTCAGCGTCGAGGATGATAAGATTGGCCGGACGCCCAGTCTCTAGACCGTATTCTTCCTTCAGATTCAAGATGCGGGCACTGTTTTCGGTGATAAAATCCACGCCCTGTTTAATTTGGTCGTATCCCATCAAGTGAGACAGGTGAAGTCCCATATGAAGAACCTGAAGCATATTTCCCGTTCCAAGCGGATACCATGGATCGAAAATGTCATCATGGCCGAATCCGAGGTTAATGCCAGCTTCATTCAATTCTTTCACGCGTGTTAATCCTCTGCGCTTCGGATATGTGTCAAAGCGACCCTGTAGATGGATGTTGACAAGAGGGTTCGCAATGATATGAATTCCCGACATTTTTAGAAGGCGGAACAACTTGGACGTATAAGCATCATTATAGGAACCCATGGCAGTGGTGTGACTTGCGGTCACTTTGTCTCCCATACCTCTTTCTAACGCTTCCGTTGCGACCACTTCTACAAATCTCGACTGTTCATCGTCGATTTCATCACAGTGCACATCGACAAATCGATCGTATTTCTCAGCAAGGTCAAAAGCAATCTTCAATGATTCCACGCCATACTCACGCGTGAATTCAAAGTGAGGGATAGCACCCACTGCGTCTGCACCGAGTCTTAAAGCTTCTTCCAGCAGCTCCTGCCCATTGGGATAGGACAGGATCCCCTCCTGAGGAAAAGCTACAAGCTGCAGATCGACGTCATTTTTCACTTCTTCCCTCACCTGAATGAGCGCTTTTAATGCGGTCAACTCTGGATCGGTAACATCGACATGGGTGCGGACATGCTGGATGCCATTTGAAATCTGCATAGAGAGAGCCTGCTTCGCTCTTTCTTTCACATCAGCTTCAGTGAGTTTGTCTTTTCGCTCAGACCAGCGCTGAATCCCTTCAAACAATGTTCCGCTTTTGTTCCACTCCGGGTCTCCAGCGGTTAACGTTGTATCCAGATGAATATGAGGTTCGACAAAGGGAGGAATAACAAGGGAGCCGCCCGCATCGATCGTGGTTGAATCGTGCTCGCGGATGACTTCTTGCGTAATATCCTGGATGACTCCTTGCTCAATCCTTATCGTCCATAACCCTTCTTTATCACGTAGTTTCGCGTTTTGAATTATCATGCAACTTCTCCTTCTTCGATCTTATTTTGGGCTGGCTGCTCGGCAAACTTAGAGGTAAGCGTGTAAATAAGAACAGAAGCAATCACGGCATTCACAGGAGCGATGCCCGGTACCCATTGAGCAGCCGCGACACCTGCCGCCCAGGCGATGATCCCAGTCCATCTTACTTTTTTGAAACTCTGCTGTTCAAAAGCAGCTGTTCGTTCACGTCTATTTAGATAATAATCGATTAAAATAATTGCTCCGATTGGCGGGATCGCAGAACCAAGCATGGTGAGCCAGCCGACGAAATTGTTATACAGCCACATCGCCGTCAGGGTTCCAAGGACACCGTTGAAAATGACCACTTTGTTTTTACTAATTTTCGTGATGCTTGAGAATCCTAGTCCAGACGCATAGAGTGCATTATCGTTCGTTGTCCAGATGTTTAACCCCAGAACAAGAATGGCCGGAATGATCAGTCCCTGCGTAAACATCACTTCCGATATGTCCGCATTCCCAGTCGCCATCGCTCCAATGGCACCGAATAAAAACATAAGTGAATTTCCAACGAAGAAAGCGATAACCGTACTTGTGACCGCGGATTTCTTCGTTTTTGAAAAACGTGTAAAATCAGGTGTAAGCGTGCCTGCGCTGATAAAGGAACCAATGCAGATGGTCAGCGCCGCTGCAAGTCCGAGTGATTCAGAAGGATTATGCTGTAGCAGCTGTTCGAAACCACCCATACTTTCAGTCGCTTTAAAAACAGAAAAGCTCCCTAAAATTGTGATCATCGGAACAGCGATGAAGCTAAGCAGCATCAGGGCTTTCATCCCAAAAAACGCAGTCGCCGTCATCAATATTCCGGACCCGGCGATCAGCCAGACCATATCGATACCGGTTACTTTCTGCACCGGCAAAGCGAACATGACCACTCCTACACCGAACCAGCCGACCTGCGTTCCGCCAAGCAGCAGGGAAGCAAGGTAAGAACCTTTTTCCCCAAAAGCATAGCGGCTTAGCAAGTGAGTGGACAAACCGGTTTTCGCAGATACATAAGCAAGTCCGCCCGTGTACGCCCCGAGAATAAGGTTCCCAGCTAAGACCACCGCCATGAATTGAACGAAAGTTAATCCTGCACCAAGCGTACCTCCTGACCACATGCTGGCAGAGAAGAAAGTAAGGCCCATCATCACCATCAGCATCTTCCAAAATCCTTGTCGTTCAGACTGAGGCACAGCCGTTAATGCAAAATCACCATGTGTCGTTTTCATATTCCATTCCTCCAGTATCTTTTAGTAAGACACCGGTACCGGGAGCGAAAAAGATCGCAGACAAAAAGGCTTCCTGCCGTTTTTGTCCGACAAGAAGCCTTAAGATTCTGCATGAAAAAGGCACGGAACTCTTGTAATGAGCGCGCACGTTTTCCACCGATCTTTTTTTAAACGCTGTCCTTGTCAGCCTCACGGGACTGAATTAAAGGTACCAGTATGTTGTTGATGGTAGTATGACAAACATACGGAATACTTGTCAAATGCCGATTTAAAAAACACCCAAAATATCCCACCTCAGGT
>NZ_JBAPTY010000088.1:0-4943 GCF_049282395.1 Halobacillus sp.
AAATACGAGCAAGAAACGGAAAGTTTACAAAGTAAGATCGAAGAGTATAAGGATAAAAATAGAAGGCATCAGGCAGAGATGAAAAACACTATAAATGAAAAGAAACAACTGGCCGAAGAGTTTGGAAACCAAAAATCCTCCTGGTCCAAGCAAAAGGAGGAACATAAAGCAAAAGTAGAGCAATTGTATGCTGAAATAGAACGTTTACAAAACGCGAACACCAATATACAAGAACAATATGAGGATCAAAAAGCAGCTTTAGAAAAAGAAAAAGAAGAGGAGGCAGTTCTTTTAACGGATATGGAGAAGCAAATGAATTTCCTATTAGGTGGAACTATGAGAGAAGATAATCCGTTTAATGGAAAGGTCGCTTTTATTAAAGCAT
The DNA here is from genome assembly GCF_049282395.1 of Halobacillus sp. Classification (NCBI taxonomy): domain Bacteria; kingdom Bacillati; phylum Bacillota; class Bacilli; order Caryophanales; family Bacillaceae; genus Halobacillus; species Halobacillus sp. The sequence goes on from NZ_JBAPTY010000088.1 coordinate 386, forward strand.
TAGAACGAAAGCTAGAGGAACTGACGAATGATATTCATGAGTTAGAAGAGAGTATTGATGGAATAGACTGAATGCAGAGTACTAGTTTGAATCGATCGCAGTATTCAGTACAGCTTTACCAGTTTCATATAATGATGCTGCCGCAAAAAGACAATCCACCGGTATGGCGGGTTGTTTTTTTAGTATTCTTATAGAGTTGCAGTGATCATAGCTTTCCATTGAAGAAGAGGAGGTGATAACTAATTCCTTATCTTTAATTTAGCGTGATAATAAAGGTGATTACATAATTCTGGAGAATACTTAAAACATGAAGGGGTAAAAAATATTCAAGTTAGTGAGGTGAATGGAAATTAGTAAAGGCAGTCAATATTTAATTGAAACGTATGTTAATCATTTTTCGCGTGATCTTAATAACAGGCTTCTAATGAGTTCCCCGTCACTGCTTTCGTTTTTGGATAAAGATAAGAATATTATTTGGCATTCTCCACTAGAAAACAGAACTCCTAAAGAGTATCGAAATGATTTTCTCGATTTGTATGATGAATGGAAGAACGCTGAATCTCAAATAAAGGACTACTGGCCTACCCAGGGTCCAAGGTGGGATGGCATAGCCATGGTGCAGGGTAAGGGTGGGACGTAAGGATTATTGTTAGTAGAAGCAAAAGCTCACGTAAACGAAATGACATCTAAGATAAAAGCAACGGATCCCCACAGTATAGAACTGATAGAACGAACAATTAAAGAGACAAAAACATTTTTAGGATCAGAAGCCACTATGCATACATGGTTGCATCATTACTATCAACTCTCCAATCGTTTAGCTTACTTGTATATATTGAATGAAAAAATGAAGATACCAACCTGGCTTGCGCTTGTGAATTTTATCGATGACGATAGTCATAAGCCAACTCCCATTAACCAATGGATGAATCATTACCAGGAAGTGTTTGAAGAAATGGATATAAATTTTAACTCTTCAAATCTGCTCAATCGTTTAGTGACCCTGTTTCCGAAAAGCTTAAAAGGAGACAACGGAGGGGTGGAATGACCGTGAAGATATATGAAGAAAAACAAATAAAAGGAACTGATACGACGGTTGTGGAATTTTGGCGCTGGGTTTATTCAGATCTATTAAGTAACACAACTAGAGGAATTTTGGCTGAATTTTTAGTGGGGTATGCTTTAGGGCTAACTCATGAACCCCGGGTTGAATGGGATAAAGCGGACTTTGTTTATAAAGGAAGATTAATAGAGGTGAAGTCGTCAGCTTATATACAGGCGTGGGAACAACAGAAGCCTTCTAAAATTATATTTAATATATGAGGCAAAAGCGTGGAACTCTACTACAGGAAAAATGAGCTCTGAAGCACAGCGCAATTCGGAGTGCTATGTATTTTGCGTGTACACGGATCAGGATAAATCTAATTATGACATTCTTGATGTAAATCGTTGGGATTACTTTGTACTGTCTACGTCATTTTTGGATGAATTCTTTCCTCAGCAAAAAACGATTTCACTTTCAACGATCCATAAATTTTGCTCTCCAGTTAGATTTAGTAATTTAAAAAGAGAAATCGATAGTCTCCTACGGTAACACTTAGTAATATCGTTCAAGCTTACACGCTTGTAAGACTACTGTTTATAGCAAACTATAAAAATTCCTTATAAATCCTTCTTATTTTGTCCATACTGATCCTAAAAAGGGTGATGAAAATGACTTATATGGAAAAGACCAACCAGGTAATCATGGAATTGAAGAAAGAGGAGCGAGCTCAGTTCGGCAACTATTCTTATAGTCCAGCCGGTTTTACAGATGGAAAACAGGATGTGCCTGAGTGGGAAGTCCGGCAGTTTGTTCTCAACTATTTTTTAGTTCTGGAAAACTCAAATAAATATCAATACAAGTAAAAAATCTCCAAAATGTTTTTAAGACTGTCGAGAAATTATCAGCAGTCTTTTTTTTATGTTCATTTTTGATGTTCTTGTGAAAATCGTTTTATTCAGGGGGGAGAAGGAATAATATGTATCATAGCTGTTTTTGAAAAGGAGTGTTCCTATGGGCAAATTTATTTTAAATCTACTCGCTTATTTACTTGTTGTGGTCGTTAATGGACTCGCCAATACGCTGCCGCTTAATGGTCAGACGACGGGGGAAATTTCCAACAGGCTAAACGTTCTGTTTACTCCGGCTGGATATGTGTTCAGTATATGGGGGTTAATCTACATCCTGCTTGGCATCTGGGTTCTCCGACAGTTTCCAGCCAGCAGACGAGATCTGCCTATTTATCAAGCGGTAAGTGGACTCTTCGTGTTAAGCTGCATTCTGAACAGTCTTTGGATATTTATGTGGCATTACAACTTCTTTGGACTATCGGTCATCGTCATGATCCTTTTACTTCTTACTCTTATTCGTCTTTATATAAAAGCGGAAGCGGTAGATGCTTCATTTCTGGACCGGCTGCCATTTTCCGTTTATCTTGGGTGGATCAGCGTAGCTACTATTGCTAACATCAGCTATTACCTAACGTACGTTGAGTGGAGCGGATTTGGGATTTCTGCTTCTGTCTGGACGTTCATCCTTCTCATTATAGCGACTCTGCTTGCTTTCTATATCTTAATAACCAAAAATGACTGGGTGTATCCGCTCGTGTTTGTCTGGGCGTTCGTCGGAATAGGGGTTCAAAATCAGGATGCAGATGTGCCGCTTGTGGTGTACTCTTCTTATATTTTTGCCGCTGTCATTCTGGTAGTTACAGTCTTTTTTGCTTTGAAGCAAAGAAAAAGACAGGAGTAAATTAAACAGAAAAGGGTGCTTCTCCAATTTGTGAGAAGCACCCTTTTCTCATGTTCTGCCTGACTTGATTATTGGAGTCTCTTAGCCCGAAGAGTAAATTTATATTCGTCACTTTTAAAATAGTTCTCGCTGTATTCGAAAACCGTTCCATCTACAAAAATACTATAGGATTGCATTTTTAATATTGGATTAGATTCATCCACAGTTAAAGCCTCCGCAATATCCGGGGTTGGTAAAACAGGGATCACTTCCTGAAAGCTTTCCTTAATCTTTTTTCCTACTTCTTTTTCAATGTAGTCATATTTTGATCCAGTCATAATGCTATATGATAGATTCGGAAACATTGTTACCGGAAGATAGGTTTCTTCCAATACATAGGGAGTTTCATCCACGAGTCGCTGCCTGCGTACAAAAAAGACTTTTTCTCCGTCCGAAAGCCTGAGCATTCTTTTTATATAATCAGTAGGATCAATCAATTGGAAGTCGAGAATGCGGTTGACCGGTTGTTTATTAAGCTTTCTCATTTCTTCTGTAAAACTGATTAATTCAAATATATTATGTTCAATTTTTTGTTCTTTCACATAGGTTCCGCTTCCCTGAATTCTTTCCAATAATCCTTCTTCCACAAGTACTTTAACAGCCTGCCGCACGGTGACTCGAGAGGCTTGATATTGTTCAGAAAGATGGAGTTCCGTTGGTATAGCCTCTCCTTCTTTCCAAACCCCTTCAGAAATATCTTCTTTTATTTGTTGTGCAATTCTCCGATATAAAGGAGCTGCCATACGAATTCCTCCTGTTCATCTATATACACATTATACCCAAATATAATAAAAATTTCGATACAAATGTTGACGCTTTCATAAATATGTATTATATTCATGTTAATAAATAATTAATACAAATATAATACCTATTAGGAGGCGTAACATATGAAAAAGCAAAACCTTGTGGTTGTGGGCGGCGGTAGTACCTACACCATTGGTATGATCATGAGTTTAGTGGCGGAGAAAGATCAATTCCCGTTAAAATCGATTACTTTCTATGACACGAACGCTGAACGCCAGGAAAAAATAGCAAAAGCTTCAGAAATCATTTTGCGTGAGAAATATCCAGAACTTGAGTCGTTCAACTATACGACGAATAAGAAGGAAGCATTAACAGACGCTGACTTTGTTTTTGTTCAAATTCGTACCGGCGGGCTTGCGATGCGTGAGCAGGATGAACAGATTCCACTTCGATACGGGGCTGTAGGGCAGGAAACATGCGGCCCTGGCGGCATGGCTTATGGGCTTCGTTCTATTGGAGATATGATTGATCTCGTCAATGATATTCGCCATTACTCCCCGGAAGCCTGGATTTTAAATTACACGAATCCAGCTGCCATTGTTGCGGAAGCTCTCCGCCGTGAATTTCCTGAAGATAAGAAGCTGCTGAATATTTGTGATATGCCGGCGGCAATTATGGTGAGTTATGCCGGAATACTAGGTAAGGACGTGTTTGATCTTGTCCCTGAATACTTTGGTCTTAATCACTTTGGCTGGTTTACTAGAATCTTAGATAAAGACGGCAAGGATCATACAGACACGATTAAGCGTGCTATTACAGAGGATGGATTTATTCCGGAGGATGCTGAGATCGCTAATGATCCTTCCTGGATTAAAACGTTTAAACAAGTCGAGCAGATGGTGACAGATTTTCCTGAATATTTACCAAACACGTATTTGCAGTATTATTTATATCCTTCACAGATGGTGGATAAAGAGG
>NZ_JBAPTY010000089.1:0-6041 GCF_049282395.1 Halobacillus sp.
CTGTTGGGGGCAGCTGTAGCGATTGGATGGGCCGTAGTGCAATTTATTTGGATCATTCCCCATACAGGCGGGGCTTCACGTGAAGATATCTCTGAGGTACTCATGATGCTTGATTCTAACTGGGTGAATATTTTGTGGTATTTACCTTTGGGTATCATTGGTGGAGGGATCGTTGAAGAATTATACAACCGTGGTTTTTTTATTGGCGCGCTAGCAGGCATTTTTAAAGACTCTAAATTTGTACTGTATATAGCTTCTGCTTTCTCCATTTTGTTCTTTGCAGCCGGTCATTTACCTGCAGATTTAGTAGAATGGGTGGATCTTCTTGTACCTAGTACAGCTTATACGATTCTTTATTTATATACGAAGCGATTAACCGCATCTATGATTGCTCATGGACTGTGGAACACCATAGTCGTCATTGTAGTCACCATCCTTTATTCATAGTTCGGTCTGCGCACAAAAAAACTGTATCCTCCAGGACGCACCTTGAAGGATACAGCTTTTTTAGGATGGAGAGCTTTCCGTCTGGACGAGAGCTTTACAGCTGTCACGAATGACGAGCTCAACCGGTACGACAATGCTGTCGTTTACTTTCTGACGGCTGTTGATTTGATGAAGCAATAATTCTGCAGCTTCTTTTCCAAGTACATCCGTATTCTGCCGGATGGTGGTTAAAGGTGGATTCACGAACTGGGAGATATCAATATCATCAAACCCGATAATAGAAAAGTCCTCCGGAACGCTGTATCCAGCGTCTTTGATCGCCTGCATAGCTCCAATCGCTAATTCATCACCAGCTGCATAGACAGCGGTAGGGAGATGGGGAAGGGCCAGAAGTTTTTTCATAGCTTCATAGCCTCCTTCACGCGAAAAGTAATCCCCATTTACAATGTATTCATCTGGTACATCGAGTCCTAATGATTTCGTCGAAGTTAAAAAGCCATTCAGTCTTTCCTGTCCAGCAAACGTGGTGGCGTGCCCCGCGATATGAGCCATAGTACGATGACCCAGGGAATACAGGTAATCAACAGCCTTGTAGCTTCCGTCGAAGTTATCCGATTTCACGACAGCGGATTCGCTGCTATGTAAATCAATGACCACCGTAGGAATGGTCGATTCCATGAGCTCCTTCACCTGCTTATCGTTAAATAACGAGCTGACGATAACCACGCCGTCGACTCCACGGTACTTGAACTGCTGCAGGTAACTTTTTTTCTGGTTATTGATCATTCGGGAAGCAAATAGCAGATCATAGCCGAGTATTTCTACATTTTTGCGGAAGCTTTCAATAACGGAACTGAAAAAAGGATGCTTCATTCCAATCCCTAATGATTCGATGAAAATAACACCGATTGTCCATGATTTTTTCGTCGTCAGGGTGCGGGCATGAGAATTAGGTAAATACCCCATCTCTTCCACCGCATCTAAAATGGTTTTTCTTGCTTTCTGACTGACATCAGCATAGTTGTTAAGTGCTTTGGATACGGTTGTAACTGAGTATCCTGTCTTTTTAGCGATATCGTATATAGTTACCATGGTTTTATTCCATCTCCTCCGGTATCGAAAGCGCTTTCGATTGTTGCCATATATGTATTATAATATCGTGCCGTATTTATTGCAAGACTGAAAAAATCAACAGAGAAAAACCTTAAAGTTTGAAAAAGGAAGCTGTTTTATCAGCTTCCTTTTTCATCATGTATTATTCGTATTCACTTGCATTCTTTACTTGTAAAACGACATTGTCGATATAAATGTCATGAGCCTCAGCAAATTGCCCCATTAAAAACTTCAGGGAAGCCGTGTCGTCCGCAGTCATGTTCCATTCATAGTCGAAGCTCTGAGTCTCTGTTCCAAGTGATATTTTTTCGCTGAAATACCTCTGGTAAGAAGCGTTCTCTACCGTAAGTTCGATGTCTCTGGCCACCGTGGATCTAGCGTCAAAGGATAGCTCGTACGTGACTCCTTTGGACAGCTGGAGTCCTGGCTGTTCAAGGAGCACACTCCACATTTCATTACCTGGATTGGTAATATGAGCTTCAAGCTCTCCACTGTCAGCTGTAATTTCGGCGCCGGCATCAAAGTGAATATAGGTAGACCAATCGTCCAGTCCAGCTGTAAAGTCTCCATTGGTTAAAGGATAAAGGTCAACGTTCCTATAATCAATAAAACTGGATGTTTGAAGCAGGACGACGTTGTCCAAGTATATGCTGGCTGACTTTCCGCCCGTATTAAAGACAAGCTGTCCTTCACGATCCGTGATGTCCTGCGGCATTTCAAACGTAACTTCGTGAGTATTCATATCTTTCGTTAACTGGACATCCTGCTCCGCGTAACGAACCGTTCCATCCTTACTCAAGAAAGCCACTTCAATCGATTGATTTTCCTCAGCCCGTCCTTCAAACGTAAGAGCGTACGTATTTCCTTTCAGAAATTGAAGGCCCGTTTGGCTCACCTGGACAGCCTCAGGGTAATCTCCGCCTTCGGAAATATCCAGGTGCAGCTCTCGCGTTTCTGAGTCAACGCTTGCTTCTGCGACCGCATCCTCTTCGGTATTCACATTCCAATAGATCATGCGGGACTGATCTCCCTGATCAAAGGTTCCATTGTACACATGATTTCCATCTGGAAGCGGGGCCTTTTGATCACTTGTCTCTTCTGTTCCCGTAATATCTTCCATGCGGACATTTCCAATCCAGACAGGGGCTGTCCCATTTGCACCCATATTAAATTCGAGTCTGGCCGCAAGATCCGTTTCCTGATTCAGGGTAAAGGTGTACTCATACGATTGTACCTGATCCGACAGGGCGATCGACTGCTCGCCGGAGTAGTTGGCATAGCCTCTTTCGGCACCGCCTGAAACTTTGGTCATCATGTTTCTTGATGTATTGGATTTAGCATCAAAACTGACCTTATACGTGTGACCTTCAACGATCGCTGCATTTTGTATCAGCTGAAGAGACCACAAGGCGTTTCCAGGATTACTAATTTCGGTTTTGGCAAACGTCTCTCCATCGACATCGGAAGTGGTTATGGAACCAGCTCCTTCAAAGTCTGGCAGCTGAAGGAAGTTCCAATACACTGGCTCGTAGGAATCACTTCCATCTTTAACCTGATTGATTTCCCGAGTGTATTGATTATCATAAATGAGGTTTCCGTCTTCCAGTGGCTGCTTGGCATCTTCAGGAAGCTCTTCATCCTCGACCTCAGGTTTAACCGGTTCTTTATAATCGCGTCCGGTTAGTTCATAGACACGGACGTAATCCACTTCCATGATACCTGGGAATGGGGTAGTCTCATCGACATTACCGCCGTACCATCCGCCAACCGCGAGATTCATAATAAGATAGAATTCCTGGTCAAAAGGGGCAGGGTAGGTATAGTTTTCTGCTTCGTCTTTTCCTTTACTGAACCAGTTATTCAGCGTTTGATAGAGTTCTCCGTCTACATACCATCGGATTTCTCCCGGCTCCCATTCTACGGAATACGTGTGGTAATCCGTGTAATCGGTCCCTGCTGGAAAGTGATATTCAGAGCCACGGTACGTATTATTTGGATTTTCCGAACCATAATGAATCGTTCCGCCAATAGTGCTCGTGTCTTTTCCTGCAGCTTCCATAATGTCAATTTCACCTGAGGAAGCCCATTCCCCGTAGACACTGTCTTCCGGCATCATCCAAAAAGCCGGCCAGAATCCTTGGCCTTCTGGAAGTTTCATTCGGGCTTCAAATTTACCGTACTTCTTGCTGAATAATCCCTTCGTTTTCAGCTTGGCGGAAGTATAATCGTACGAACCAAACTGATCCGTAATCGGCTCTTCTTCTTTTTGAGCTTTAATAATCAGTTTCCCGTCTTCAATATATGAATTCTCCGGAGAATCGGTGTAGTATTCCTGCTCGTTGTTACCCCAGCCTTGAGAAATTCCTTCCCCATTTTCATCGACGATCCAGTTGCCGATGTCGTAGGTCCATTTGGAGTCATCTATCTCGGCTGTCATAAATTCATCTGACCATACGAGAGACCAATCCGTTTCTTTTTGACCAGGTTCATAGATTTTCACTTGATTCACATCGGAGTCGATTAAACGTACGTGATTCTGAACCTGCTTGTGCACGTAAATCGTTCCTTCTACCGTGACGTTTTCTAACTTCGTCCAGCCTTCTTTGGTTCCCTGTGTGATGTATAGATCACCGGTGATCGTTGTGTTTTCCAGGGTAACATCCTCTGAACTGATCACCGCTGTACCTTCAATTGTTTCATCCTGATATGTACCTGGTGTGGTGTACGCTCGCTCGATCAGCCTATCAAAAATTTCCATCGCTTTGGATACTTTGAGGGGCTTTTCAGCCTTCACGCTTAGTTCATTGGAGGTTAATTTTTCTTCTTCGGGCATGAGATAGGTCATCATCTCGACAGCATCTTCTTGTTTAATCACTGAATTTTTGGAAGCTTCGTCCTCTAAGACAGCTTCCCAATAGTCAGCCTCTTTGTCTTCGTATCCAAACACTCGATTCACAAGGGAAGCGAATTCCACTTTCGATAAAGCAGCATTGGGATTTTTTAAGCTTTTTTCCAAGCCGGAAAAGATCTCCTGCTCACTCCACTCATTCGCAGCTCCTTTCTTTGACTTGGCTAAAACAGGGGAAGCTGCTGACACAAACACCATCACCAGCAAGATACAAATGAACAACCATTTTTTCAACATGTATTCCTCCTCTAAGGATTATATATGATGAAGTGGGGGGAGACCCACCAACCATCAACAGGTAACAGAAACCGGTTTCGTTAACGAGTAAAAAAATAAGCAAAACGTAAGTGGATACAGTTGCGAAAGCGCTTTCGTTTTTACTTAAAAAAATAAGACTTCTATTAGGTCACTGTTATGTTAGTCCATATCTTACCACAATTTTCTGAATTGGCAAGAGGTGCCTGTAAAAGAAATACTGGATATTATGGAATGATTGTAGTGTAAAAGGACTAAAATTTTCAAAAATAGTCTATCATTTTTATCCAGTATAGGTAATAATAAGGAGGCGCGTACTACACGATTGAATATTCAATAGAAAAGAGAAATGATGAACCAGTTGCCTTGTCCATTTGAAGATTACCATGCCCTCGTGCACCATGTACTGCATCAGTTAGGTATGCCGCTTCCCTATGAGGATTACATACAGGATGCCTACTTTGTTTATGAGCAGTGCATTCAGCGCTACGACGCTTCACGCTCTAAATTTTCTACTTATTTCACCTGGCGGTTACATTACCACTTTCGAACTATTATTCAAAAAGAGCAGCAGTACTGGAACCGCATCTCAATTATGTATCCGAAAGAGAAGGGATTCTTTCCTGATCCGACTTCCGAATTTAATCAATTCTATGATGTATTTTACTGCAGTCAGCTGAGCAGCCTGGAGAGTGAAATTCTTCATTTAACGCTGCAAGGTTATACGGTAGAAGAGATATCGGCTGATCGATTGGTCAGTGTATCGACGGTAAAAAGGTACAGAAAAAAGATCAAGCATAAGGTAGGAAGAAATTTTACGAGTGCTGAGTAGAGGATGGGAGCATCAAAGCTGGTAAGGAAACATGGAGACTGTCTCGATCGAGACAGTCTTTTTTCTATCTATTAGACTAGGTCTTTGTCCCTCTGTTCCGTAATTTGTATAAAATTAACGTCCGTTTATTGAAGACTTTATATTTCGAGTCGATATAGCTTTTAGAGACAAATATCGACGTTTCAATAAACTTTAGGAGGAATGAGATTTCCATGACCAGACGTACATATGTAAAACGGGCGATTGCCTCGGTTGTTTTGCCCATCGCTCTTCTTATCCCGCTGCAAACAGTGGATGCAGGCTCCAAACAGTTTTCTGATGTTAATGAGGGAACGATTTATTATGAACCGATCCATGCGCTTGCAGATAAAGAAATTGTTCAGGGCTATACGGATGGAGAATTTAAATATCGATCCGAAATTACCAGGGCAGAAGCGGCACTTATGATTACCCGGCTATTAAACTTAGATACGGAAAATGCTCCTC
>NZ_JBAPTY010000090.1:0-3269 GCF_049282395.1 Halobacillus sp.
GAGCCTGTTTTTACTTTTCTTTATCTGAGCTTCATCCTCCGCTAACATTGCATCATGCAAGGTAACCAATTCGTAATCAATCTCCAAACGGATCACCGGGAGCTTTTCTTCAGCTTCTCTTTTTCGCAGCGCTTCCATGACATGTTTCATTGCTAATCCCCTCCCTTTCAAATCCTTACTATATATATATGTGGCAATTGCTTGAGAAGTTTCAATTAGATTACTTATATGTAACCCATTTTTAGAAAATTCAAACCCTTGAAACAGATTGCTTAGTAAAGATTTTTACGTGTGGTAAAATAGGATCGATTGTTTACCTAGGAGTTGATAGAATGACTAATTTTAAAGGATTTACCCAAAGAGATTTCGACGTTTTCACCATTCCTGGACTTGAAAACCGTATGGAAGCTTTAAAGGAGAATATTTCGCCCAAGCTAGAAGCAATTGCCTCCGAACTTGCTCCCGATGTAACGGCGATGACCGGGGATGAGATGTTTGTACATGTAGCACGCCACGCGAGGCGTAAAACGAATCCTCCAAATGATACATGGGCCGCTTTAGCTTCGAACAAACGAGGCTATAAAAAACTTCCCCACTTCCAAATAGGCTTGTGGGAAACACACGTTTTTATCTGGTTTGCCGTGATATATGAAAGTCCTATTAAAGAAAATTATGCCGATACACTACAATCTCATAAAAAAGAAATTATGAACCATATTCCTGATCACTTTGCCTGGTCTGGGGATCACACCAAGCCTGAAGCCATCTCTCACGGTGAGGTTGATTCTGACAAATTTGATGCCATGACCGACAGACTCAAGAATGTCAAGAAAGCAGAGATCCTGTGTGGGCAGAAAATCGAGCGGAATGATTCCAGACTTAAGGATCCTGAGGGTTTTATAAACCTTTGTCGAGATACGTTCCAAACCCTCGAACCATTGTACCGCTATACAAAGAAGCTTGATTAGAAAAGCAGCCGCTTTAATTTGCGGCTGCTTTAAAATATTATTCCATTTTTATTTTGTCTCCTGGTGCTGATTCCTTCGCTTTTTTAACTGTACGATAGCAGGAATATCCTGATTCTTTCTCAAACTGGCCACATAGCTTCTTTTCTTCACTTTTAGACGGGACAATTTGTTTAAAGCGTGTGTACGATAGTAGAAGGTCGTCACGGTTCACTTGTTTCTCATATGCTTGTTCGACCATAGAATAAAAGTTTACGACATCGATAATTTCCTCTTTCGTCCAGTATATTTCATCAATTGGATAATGATAACTCATTCTATCCCTCCTTATGTACCTAATTCCATTTACTGCGTATATCTTCGGCCTCTTGAATGATCCGCTGGAACAGTTCAGCGACTGAGGGTACATCTGTGATACTGGAAGCTATTTGTCCTGCCCAGGCAAACCCCTCTTCTACTTCCCCTTCATAAATGTATCTCTTATTCGCTTCGCCTCCAATGTAATCTTTTAAACCTTCATAACCCCTATCCTCGGATTCCAGCTTCAATATTTCCTCCGTCCATGGGTTTTTCAAGGCTCTTGCTGGCGCCTTTAAGCTTCTTTTTATAACGGTAGTGGATGTCTCCGTTGCATCAATCAATGCTTGTTTGTATGCGGCATGGGCATGATGGCACTCTTTTGTAGCTATAAATCTGGTCCCCATTTCGATACCTTCGGCTCCCAGTGCCAGTGCAGCCATAAGTCCCCGGCCGTCCCCAATCCCGCCGGAAGCAATTACAGGAATGGATACTGCCTCTACTACCCGCGGGGTCAAAACAAAAGTACCGACATCATCTCTTCCTATGTGCCCGCCTCCTTCCTGACCAACAACCATAACTGCATCTGCGCCCAGTTCTTCAGCTTTCTCTGCCTGCCGCCTGGCAGCAACAAGTACAAGGGTCTTAATACCTTTTCCCTTTACTAAGTCCAGTACTGGCTTAGGATTGCCTCCTGTCACCGAAATAGCCGGGACCTTTTCCTCTACAGCCACAGCGACCATATCTTCAAATGGCCTTCGTTGTTGACCAATGGCAAAATTCACACCGAATGGATTCCCGGTTAAGGTACGTAACCGCTTAATTTCCGCACGCAGTTCATCTGGACTATTCATGCTCATCGCGGTTATCTGACCAAGGCCTCCTGCATTGGAAACGGCAGCGGCCAGCTCTGCGTAAGCGAGATAGGCCAGTCCTCCCTGGATAACAGGGTAGGTAATCCCTAATTTCTCTGTTACTTGGGTTTTCCAGTTCATGGCTTCTCCTCCTTTTAAGAACAGTTTACCATGAGGTCTAACATGAAGCACGAGCCTGGTTTTTTTACTAGCAAATATAAGGGTACTTTGCTATAATTCACATGCTTTCTATTATAAAGAGGTGCTTATACGGTATGAATCAAAACGAAACTCCTTTATTTACAGGTGTTAAAAACCATGCAGAAAAAAAACCAACTCAATTTCATATACCCGGCCATAAAGGCGGCAAAGGGATGGATAAAGAATTTCAGCAGTTTATAGGCGAGAATGCCCTTTCTATCGATTTGATTAACATTGAACCTTTGGATGATCTTCATCATCCCCAGGGAATGATCAAGGACGCTCAAAGCCTCGCAGCTGGAGCTTTTGGAGCCGATTATACATTTTTCTCCGTTCAGGGAACTTCCGGGGCCATCATGACGATGATCATGAGCGTCTGTCAACCAGGAGATAAAATCATTGTCCCGCGAAATGTACACAAATCGATCACGACAGCCATCATTTTTTCAGGCGCTAAACCTGTATTCATTCACCCTGAGCTTGATAACAGGCTTGGCATTTCTCACGGAATTACACCAGAAGCTGTTGAGAGGGCCTGTACGGCCCATCCCGACGCAAAAGGTGTGCTTGTCATTAATCCGACTTATTTTGGAATCACTGCTGACCTCAGTCATATTGTGGATATTGCTCATTCCTTTGATATTCCTGTACTCGTAGATGAAGCTCATGGTGTACACATCCATTTTCACGAGCGGCTTCCGCTTTCTGCTATGCAGGCAGGTGCGGATCTTGCCGCTACAAGTGTTCACAAACTTGGCGGGTCTCTTACTCAAAGCTCGGTGCTAAATTTAAGAGAAGGTCTCGTATCTCATGAACGAGTGCAGACAATAATGTCGATGCTCACAACAACATCTACCTCTTATATTCTGTTAGCTTCTCTTGACACAGCAAGGCGCCATCTGGCCATGAATGGGCATGAACTTATGGAGAGCTGTATCAGGCTTGCTGATAG
>NZ_JBAPTY010000091.1:0-14943 GCF_049282395.1 Halobacillus sp.
GTCTATAGATGAAGAACGAGGATTTGCTTATGTGGAAACTTCTCGTCCCGTTCCAGTGGGAGAAAGCGAACAAAAACGCTGGATAGGTTCCTGCTGTGGGAAAAGCCGGGCATTTTATTTTCAAAATGATGCGAAAACAGCCCGAACCGTGATGAACCAATTTTCTTTATCTCCAGAATGCTGTATGCAGCTGATGGAATCGTTTCATGAAAACGCCCATACCTTTCAGCGCACGGGCGGTGTCCACCAGGCGGCCATAGCTTCAGACGGAGAAATAGAAATCCAGTTTTCAGATATAGGAAGACATAATGCTCTGGATAAGCTTTACGGTCACGTCATTAAAAACGGAGGCCGCAAAAAAAATCACGTCATTATTTTCAGCGGCCGCATTTCTTCAGAAGTACTCTTGAAGGTTTCGAAAATGGGGATCGGGTGCCTGTTGTCTAAATCGGCTCCTACGGATTTAGCCCTGCAGCTTGCTGAAGATTTAAACATAACCGCTGTCGGATTTATACGCGGCGGGAGGATGAATGTTTATACTCATCCGGAGCGTATTGAGTTAAAAGAAAAGGACGATACCGTCACATCGAACAGGGAGGAATTCAATTGAACGACAGAGACCATACCGTCGTGACCATTAATGGCACGGAATATTTAGCTGATCCGGGACAGAATTTATTAGATTTAATTAACACAACAGATGAGGATGTACCTCAAATATGCTACAACGAATCCCTTGGGCCGATCCAGACATGTGATACATGTATGGTTCAGGTTAATGGGGAAATTCAGCGCGCCTGCGGAATGAAAGTGGAAGCAGGAATGCGGGTCCAGACGAAACTGCCTCATGTACATAAAGCACAGAAAGAGGCGCTTGATCGGGTGCTTGAAAAGCACGAACTTTATTGCACCGTTTGTGATTATAATAATGGAGATTGCGAGATTCATAATACTATGGCGGACTTCGGGCTTGATCACCAGTCCCGTCCGTTTCAGCCGACATCTTATAACCGTGATGACTCCGGGTCTTTTTACCGATATGATCCGGATCAGTGCATTCTTTGCGGACGCTGTGTAGAAGTCTGTCAGGACGTTCAGGTAAACGAAACGCTGACCATTGACTGGGAACGCCAGGAGCCTAGAGTTATCTGGGATAACGATGTGCCGATTGACCAGTCTTCCTGTGTAAACTGCGGCCAATGCTCTACCGTCTGTCCATGTAATGCCATGATGGAAGTAGGAATGGAAAAAGAAGCCGGCTTCTTAACCGATCAGCAGCCAGGTATTTTAAAATCGATGATCGACTTAACGAAAAAAGTGGAAACGGGGTACGGGCCTTTATTTGCCGTATCGGATTCAGAAGCGGCCATGCGTGAAGAGCGTATCGATAAAACGAAAACCGTTTGCACCTACTGCGGAGTTGGCTGCTCTTTTGATGTATGGACAAAAGACCGCGAAATTCTGAAGGTAGAACCTCATCCTGAGTCCCCGGCAAACGGCATTTCCACCTGTGTCAAAGGGAAATTTGGCTGGGATTATGTGAACTCAGATGATCGTCTGCAAAAACCGCTGATCCGCCGCGGAGATACCTTTGAAGAAGTAGAGTGGGAAGAAGCAATTGCTTATGCGGTTCGCCGTATGAATGAAATTAAAGCTGAAAAAGGAGCCGATCATCTAGGGTTCATTTCTTCTTCTAAAGCGACCAATGAAGAGTCTTACTTGATGCAGAAGATTTCCCGTCAGGTCATTGGAACCAATAACGTGGATAACTGCTCCCGTTACTGTCAGGCACCTGCCACCAAAGGTCTATTCCGTACCGTTGGCTATGGAGGAGATTCTGGGTCTATTGATGATTTAGCTAAAGCTGAGCTAGTGATGACCATTGGTTCAAATACCGCAGAGTCTCACCCCGTACTAGCTTCAAGAATCAAGCGTTCCCAAAAGCTGTTTGGTCAAAAACTTTTCGTATTTGACCTGCGGAAACACGAGATGGCTAAACGCGCGGATCGTTTCTTCAGTCCTAAATCCGGTACCGATCTTGTATGGATTTCTGCCGTAACAAAGTACATTCTGGACCAGGGCTGGGAAGATCAAAACTTCTTGAACGACTGGGTAAATGGTTTTGAGGATTATAGAGAAAGTCTGGAACCGTTCACTTTAGAGTATGCAGCCAATATGACTGGCTTCTCAGAAGAGGATTTAAAAGACCTTGCTAAAGAGATTGTTGAAGCTAAATCAGTCGCCGTCTGCTGGGCGATGGGTGTAACACAGCATATGCTCGGAAGTGATACAAGTACAGCTATTTCCAATCTGCTTCTGATCACAGGAAATTACGGAAAACCAGGTACAGGAGCTTATCCACTCCGCGGTCACAACAACGTACAGGGCTGCAGTGACTTTGGAAGCCAGCCTGACCAGTTCCCAGGATACGAAAGCGTAACGGATGAAGAAGTAAGAAAACGTTACGAAGAGGCATGGGGCGTGGATCTGCCTAGAGAAAAAGGCATGGACAACCACGAAATGATTGAAGCGATTCACGATGGAAATCTTTCCATGATGTATGTAATCGGAGAAGATACTGGAATCGTGGATGCTAACATTAACTATGTAACCGCAGCTTTTGAAAAACTTGATTTCTTTATCGTGCAGGATCTGTTCCTTACAAGAACAGCGGAATACGCAGATGTTGTATTTCCAGCGGCTCCAAGTTTGGAGAAGGAAGGAACCTTTACGAACACGGAAAGAAGAATTCAACGATTGTATCAATCTTTTGAACCGCTTCAAGGAACAAAGCCTGACTGGAAGATCCTTCAGGATATCGCAAAAGAAGCCGGTTTCGACTGGAATTACAAGCATCCTTCTGAAATCATGGACGAAGCGGCAAGTCTGGCTCCTTTATTTGCCGGTGTAACATACGATCGTCTCGAAGGCTATAATTCTCTACAATGGCCGGTAGCGAAAGATGGAACAGACGAGCCATTACTCTTTGTTGATCGTTTTCCATTCGAGGATGGGAAAGCTCGCCTTTATCCATTAGATTTTGAATTAATGTATGACACAACAGAAGAATATGATTTACACGTAAATAATGGACGTTTACTGGAGCATTTCCATGAAGGGAATATGACGTACCGTTCCGCAGGTATATCCAGGAAGACACCAGATTCCTTCGTAGAGGTTTCAGAGGAGCTGGCGAAAGAACGGGGCATTGAAGAAGGAGCCCGGGTTAAGCTGATCTCTGAATCAGGTGAAGCGACTGGAACTGTAACCGTTACGGATCGTGTGAAAGGGAAAGAGCTGTTCGTGCCGATGAACGGAACAGGGAAGTCCGCGGTAAACTTCCTCACAGATAACCGGGTCGATAAGGACACAGATACACCTGCTTATAAAGAAATTGCGGTGAAAATGAAAGTGCTTAAGAAAAAAGGTAAATCACCAATTCCTGATAACAATCATAGACGTGGTAATCCTGTCCCTCAAATCAGTGTTAAAGTTGAGGAAAAATGGAAGCGTGACGATTACGAATTTCCTGGAAGTCAGGTGAAGCGATAATGGCGAAACCAATTACTAGCATTAAAAAGTATGAAGCCAGCCGCGAGGAACAAATTGAGAAAGATTTTGAAGAAGTAAAAGCGGCCATTGCCGATAATAAAACAGCCATTTTAAAGGGAATTGATCTTTTAAAAGCTCTTGAGGAAAGTGAGACGCTGGATGCTGCTACGGCTTTCACCTACAAACGAAAAGAAATACTCGCTAACATTGTAGAGGAAATCAACCGTGATATGTACACGGGTATTCTGGAGAATATTCCAGAAATCGTCTATCTGCTCGGCGATCTGGACCTGAAGACAGTAAGGGACGTGACCTCTAAGCTTAACCAGGGTATGGAGGAGATGAACGCTGCTGCCTCATCTAAGGAAAAAACATCCGTCCTGGATTTAGCTAAAGCGCTGAAAGACCCTGAAATCAATCGCAGCATTACCATGCTCATGAATTTCCTAAAAGGTATGGGACGTAACTAAATAAATAACAAATAAATCAGCCCTCTCCTTCATGCATCCAGGAGAGGGCTGTTTTGTTATGAATTCAAATTAAAATGTAGTTATTTTATGGAACTTACTCTGGGTCTATTGTGAGATTAAACAATAGGTTTCATGTCTTATAAACTGGAGAATATAAACATTTCCACAGGATAATTAGATCTTCTATGGTTAACAACTACAAGTCTATCTATACTTTCAGATTAAAAGTGGGAAATCCTATCTGAATGGTAAGGAGGAGAAAGTGTTTGAAAGAAAAAAAGAAAACAGAGCTTTTCTATTTGAGTATTGGTTATGGCGTCATTTTAATGTTGTTGCTTGCTTCGATAAAATTTTTATTAGTAGATGACTATGTAGGGAATTTTTTAATCGTGGTTAGTATTCTCTGCATGGGAAGCATCATAAGGTATTTCGAACGAATCCTTCTCCCGGAATCGAAAGAAAGTAGAATCATAAAAGCTGTTTTCATTGGATGTATAATCGTAATAGGTTCAGGGGGTTTCTTTATCCTATTCTAACCATTGAACGAGCTAAATTCGGGATCCATTAAAACAAAGCGGCAGAGCGTTAAAGGTTTATCGACAGAAATTGAAAGTCCACCGAAGGAACAACTCGCTCCCCGCCATCCGTGAAAAATCTGGAAAGACTAAACGAAATCTCCCAATAAGATCAGATGAGTTCCTATAGGACTAGTATCGTGACAAAATATCCATTTTCCAGTTCGTAAAAGCACCCGGTTAGAAAGAAGCTATTCCCGCATTTGAACGGAAGAAATAAGAATTCGAAACAAGTGGTAAGATAGTAATCAAGTTCACTGGGAAGGAGATTATATATGCAGTTAAAGCCAATCTATAGAATCAGAACGTTCGTCGTACCAGAATATCTGGAGAAGGTTATTCAAGGGGTATTGGAAATGGATGACTTAGAATATGGTCATTATAAAAATGTGGTCTGGCATTCAAATGATGGAGTAGAGCAGTTTGTTCCCTCTGAAACTTCCGTACCAACAGAAGGGAACATAGGAGAAACGACTAAAGTCACTTCGGTTCGAGTGGAATTTTCCATTCCAAGAGATGAAAAGCTGCTAAGAAACATTATTGAAAATGGTATTTACCCTAACCATCCCTGGGATGAGCCTGTTGTCCAAGTAACGGAAGAATTAGAAGCGAGAAAGCATGATTAAAATTCCTCTGGATCCTCTGGAACAGGCAGGGAATATAAATAAGATTTGTGTGTAAGGTCTTGTTTCATGTAAAAGTCCCGGATGGTATCCATCCGGGACTTTTACATATTTGTTAAATTTCAAGGAAAAACCAAATAATCATGATGAGTTGAATCACGATTTTCGCTACCGTCCCGCTTAAAAACCCAAACAGAGATCCGATGGCAGCTTTCCATGCTTCTTCATTGGATCTTTTCTGAATTAGTTCCGTCACGATAACGAGAATGAACGGCAGAACGATGATTCCAAACGGCGGGATAATAAATGAACCAACGATGACGCCAACTGCAGCCATGCGCTCTCCCCATTTACTTCCTCCATATCGCTTTACAAAGTAGCTGTTTGCAATAATGTCAGAAACAATGAGTAAGATGGTTAATAATAGGACTCCGATCCAGAAAAACCATGATAATTCTTCGCCATTAAGAAAGAAAAAATAAGCCAGGAATCCGATCCATAAGACCAGTGGTCCGGGAATGATCGGAAAAATAATACTTGCGAAGCTGGCTAAAAAACATACGATAATAATGGCCCATATTAGAACTTCCACGGATTGACCTCCTTTCATTTACATTCCTGTATACGATTAAGTATGATAATGGTTCCCCTACCATCATAGAAAAACCGAGCTTGGCAGGCAAGCTCGGTTTTTTTGAAATTTATTTAAGCCCTAATTCCTGACGGTCAGGTGGAGCCATAAATTCAGGTCCTACTGGATCTTTAATATGCTTGCGCAGGATTTCATCGATATCCTGCATTGTTTCCTGATCAATACTGAAGTTTTCCACTTCCTTAACAGGGTCCAGCTGATCCGGACGACGGCCGCCCATTAAAGCGACTCCGGAACCTGGCTGATCAAGCACCCAGCGAAGTGCGAGGTGCAGGACGCGTTTACCGTAACGGTTCTGGGCGAGATGATCCAACTCCTGAACCGCGTTTAAGTACTGCTTGAATCTTGGCTGCTGAAACTTAGGATCTTCATTTCTCAAATCATCGCCTTCAAACTCCCGGTCAGAGGACATTTTTCCTGAAAGAAGACCGCGGCAGAGGGATCCGTAAGAAATCGTAGTCATGTTGTGTTCCTGTACATAAGGAAGAATATCCTTTTCAATATCTCTTTCAAATAAGTTATATGGTGGCTGCAGCGTATGAATCGGTGCTGCTTCCCTGAATATATCCATTTGTTCTGGTGAAAAGTTACTTACACCGATCGCTTTAATCTTTCCTTGTTTATGAAGGTAGTGCAGCGCTTCTGCTGTTTCGTGAATCGGAGTTATCGGGTCAGGCCAGTGGACCTGATAAACATCAATATAGTCTGTCTGCAGGCGCTGTAAAGAATCTTCTACTTCTTTATGAATTCGCTCTTTGCTGCCATTTCTAAAAACGGAATCATCGTTCCAGTCCATACCTACTTTAGTGGCCAGAATGATATCCTCTCGATCACCGTCGTATTGCTGAACAGCTTTTCCGACAATTTCCTCGGAGCGTCCAAAACCGTATACTGGAGCGGTATCAATAAGATTAATTCCATGATCAAGCGCTGTATGGATGGTATCTATGGATTGTTTTTCATCCGTTCCACCCCACATCCAGCCGCCGATCGCCCATGTTCCTAAGCCGAGACGGCTTGCATTGATGGAAGTACCTTGAATATTTGTTTTTTCCACTTCCGTTCACCTCCAAAATTATAGCATCTCATGCTCTGAAGTATGTACCCGGTACGAACGTTGTCTAATCATCCAGGAGCCTGTCCGGCCTTTTAATTGTATTCATTTAATTATCCAATTGAGATATAATGGCAAGGGGGAGTGATCACATGGAGACGGCCAAACGTACATATACAGAACCAAAGCCGAAAAAGAGATGGAAAAAGATCGTCTTTATCCTGGGAATGATTTTAATTGTAATCGTCATAGGTTTAGTGATTTTTGTAAGCGTTTACACGAGTCGCAGCTTACCTGAAGTAAGTGGAGAAATTCAGTTGGAATCCTTAAGCAGTGCAGTAGAAGTGGTTCGTGATGAACAGGGTGTACCTCATATCACAGCAGATTCGACTCGTGATTTATTTATAGCTCAAGGGTACATCCAGGCACAGGACCGTTTGTTTCAGATGGAACTGGCCAGGAGGCAGGCCTCAGGAACGTTAAGTGAAGTGGTCGGGGAAGCCACCATCGAACAGGATAAATACTTTCGAACGCTTGGGTTAAGAAGAGCAGCCGAAGCATCACTCTCTGCCTATTCTGATGAAGCCGTTCAAAGCCTCGAGGCCTTTGCTGAAGGGGTAAATGCATATATAGAAGAGGCTGAAGAAGGAAACCGGCTGCCTCCTGAATTTGCATTAATGGGTTTTTCTCCAGATCCATGGAAACCAGTGGATTCGTTAACGATAGGAAAATACATGGCCTTTGATTTAGGCGGGCACTGGGAACGTCAGGCTTTTAATTATTATGTAACCAATGAGTTTTCAGAAGAACAGGCTATGGAATTGTTTCCTGCTTATCCGGAAGAAGCTTCAAAAGTCCTGGATGAAACTGAAAAAGTGGATGTAGCCGCCAGTTTTAAAGATATTGTGATTCCACATGAGTTCAACGGTAGTAATAACTGGGTCGTGAGTGGGGAGATGACCGAATCAGGGGCCCCGATACTTGCTGATGATCCTCATCTTGGTCTGGCTACTCCGTCAATTTGGTATCAAATGCAGTTAAATGCACCCGACTATGATGTATCCGGAGTGATTTTTGCAGGAATTCCAGGCATTATTTTAGGACATAACAACCAAATCGCCTGGGGAGTAACCAATGTCGGTCCTGATGTTCAGCAGCTTTACTTAGAGAAAAGAAACTCCGAAAATACCAGTCAATTTCTATTTGAAGACGAATGGGAGCAAGCAGAAGTGATCAAAGAGCCGATTCGTGTTAAAGATCAGGAAACCCTGGACTATGAAGTTGTGGAAACAAGACATGGTCCGGTGATTAGTGAGTTCGCTGAACAAAGCGGGGAAGATGTCGTTTTATCTCTTAGGTGGACGGCTCTGGACCCTACCACTGAGCTGGAAGCTATACTGGAAATTAATCGAGCGGAAAACTGGAACGAGTTCGAAAGAGGGCTCGAGAAATTCCTGGCTCCGGCTCAGAACTTTGTATTTGCTTCCGAAGATGGCACGATTGCTTATAAAGCGAATGGGAGAATTCCTATCTATGACAATGCCGATGACGCTTTACTGCCAATGAGAGGCTGGGAAGAGGAAGACCTGTGGCAGGGGTATATTCCTTTTGATGAGCTGCCGAAAACCGTAAATCCTGACAAAGGATATGTAGCTACAGCCAATAATAAGATTACGGACGATAACTATCCATATCATATCAGTCATAACTGGGCTCAACCTTATCGTTATCAGCGTATTATCGAGATGCTGGAAGAAAAGGAACCGTTAACCTCACAGAAAGTGATGGATATGCAAATGGACGTGAAGAATTTACAGGCTCAGGAGTTTGTCCCTTATTTACTTGAGGTTACGAAAAAGGAAGGTCTTTCTGAGACCGAAACGGAAGCACTCAAACTCATGCAGGGATGGAACTATAAGGACCAGAAGGAGCTCGCCCAGCCGCTTATTTTTCATTCATGGATGGCAAATATTCAGGAAGAATTATACAACGAGGCAATTCCGGAAGAAATGCTTGATTTATTTCAAGGAGCTGGACAGACCACCGATGAATTACTGCGCAAAGTGCAGGACGGTGGATCATCAATTTGGATAGATAAAAATGGTGGCGTATCCGAGGTGGTTACAGCTGCCTATCAAAAGACAATGACAGAATTAATTAAGGATCACGGGGAAGCTCCAGAGGAGTGGACGTGGGGAGCGGGTCATGCTGTTGAATTTACTCATCCTTTGTCGAACATTCAAATGTTGGAGCGGTTCTTTAACCCTGGAGAGCCTCTGCCGGTGAGCGGCAGCCGGGTCACAGTGAGGGCAGCTGGATTTAATAGTAAAGGACTGGTTAATCACGGGGCTTCCTGGCGTTTTGTTCTGGACCTTGAGAATATGAAAGAAGCCTATCACCTGGTAGGACCAGGCCAATCCGGTCATTTTAGAAGTGAATGGTACCACGATCAACTGAAAGACTGGGTGGAAGGGGAGTACCATCTTACGAAGTCAGAGGGATATGAAGGACGGGAGTTGACTTTGACTCCTTAGCAACCGGCAAAAAAGTGGGTCTCAACTGATGAATTACCCTAATCAAAATATCGTTGTACTTATAAAAAAGCTCTTCTCTTAATAAAGAGAAGAGCTAAACTTTGTGACTGCTTTATTTTTCTTCTAGAGCTCCAACCATCAATTCAGCGGCACGTTCGCTGGACATTGGATTTTGACCAGTGATCAAATTACCATCTCGTACGGCATGAGAAGTCCAATCTTCACCTTTAGAGAAATGGGCTCCTAGATCACGGAGCTTTGTTTCAAGCATGAAAGGCATAAAAAGATCGAGCTCCATGCCATTTTCTTCCGAATCTGTAAACGCAGCAACGGCTTTACCCTGAACGATTGGCGTCTGATCTTGATAAGTGGCATTGACCAGTCCGCTTGGTCCATGGCATACCGAACCTATAATATTGCCCTGTTCTGCATGCTGCTGTAATACATATTGAAGCGTATCATTATCAGGGAAATCAAACATTGTTCCATGTCCGCCCGGGAGAAAAATTCCGTCAAATCCCTCTGCGTCTTCCTTAGAGAGCTTAGCGGTATCTTTAAGTTCTTCCTGAGCTTCTTGCCATTCCGGAACTTCATCTTCTGGGATGCTGTTTGGGTCAAGAGGAACTTCTCCACCTTGTATGCTGGTTACTTTAACCTCATAGCCTTTCTCCTTGAAGGCATTATAAGGAACGGCGTATTCTTCCAGCCATAGACCAGTCTCGTAATCATCGGTAATTTTTCCATGATTGGTTACGACCATTAATACTTGTTTCGAGCTCATGATTGTCTGCCTCCTGTTCTGCATTTTATTGTTTGTTGATTATTTTGTATTACTCCTATTGTTTTACCACGCGACAAGAAAAAACCGAAATGGTTTGCTCACGTAACCTAAGTTTAAATACGTGTGAGAGGAAGAAGACTCGTGATAAAGTTAGTGAACGTGGAAGGAGGAGATTTTTTTGGCAAAAATAGCGATCACTGCCGTATTTAAACCAAAGGACGGTCATAAAGACGCGTTACTTGATGAACTGGAAAAGGTGAAAAAGGCTTCCAGGAAAGAAGAAGGGTGTATTCAATATGACCTTCATCAATCCATCGAATCAAATACTATTTTCCTATACGAGGTATGGAAAGACAGTGATGCTGTCCAGAACCATATTCAGACAGTTCATTATAAAACTTATCGGGAAAATACAGAGGATCTTTTAGAGTCAAGAGAAGTGAACAAATGGAATTTTATTTAGACTACCAGACTGCAGTAAAATTATAAAACGTATGTTTATTCCTTTTTGAAGCAGGGTATTCTCTAAATGTAACCCAGTTTCTAGAGAAAGGATGAGTACAAAATGGCACGTAATTCACAGTATCAACCAATCGGTGGAAGTGGGTTTAAACTTTCAGATGCTCAGGAAGTAGCCTATGCAAAAGAATTTAAACAGGCAGACATTGCTGGAGGATATCGTAAACCTCGAGTAGAGCAGGCTAAACAAGAAAACCCTAAATTAAGACAATAAAATTATAAAAAAATTATTGGTTTAAAAAGCCCAGGCATTCAGAGGGAGTCATCCCTACAGCCTGGGCTTTTCTACGCGTTTTTTCACCCCGCTTAATGAAAACGCTTCCTTGATAAATCCCTTGAAATCAGGAGTCTGAACACTTGATAAAAAAAGTCAGAACTCTTATAGTAATAAAAACAGCGCGTACATTATCGCTCTAAAGCATAAACTTGGAAAAGTTTGCAATAGGAAAAGGATATGTACTTGTTTAAAGATTTAAAGAGTGGCTTTGTAGTTGGAATCGTTCCCATATGGATGCTGAAATTTCAGAATATTAAGATATTTAGAAGTAGAGCTGGGTAACTTGAAATCCTGCTGCATGCAAAAGTAAGAACACGAGAACAATATTCACTCCAAAGGAAAACCAGGAGTAATAATAAGAACTGCTCAAACGGTTATTCATAGGAAGATGGGTTCGTTTGAGACTTATTGGGAGGAGTACAATCATGACAACTAAAACAGAACAAAGCGTAAAAACATTAATTCATGGGGAATGGAATGTAAGCGAATCTGGAAAAAGCGTTGAGATTTCGTCCCCTCACAATGGAGAAACGATTGGACAGGTGCCGTCGCTTTCTCAAGAAGAGCTTGAGGCGTCCATCCAAAAAACGGCAGACGCTCAATCCAACTGGGCGGAGAAGTCGATTCAGGAACGCGGAGAAATTCTGAAAAAATGGGCAGAAATTCTTGAAGAGCGAAAGGATGAAATTGGCGAATCCATTATGCTCGAAGTGGCTAAGAAACGCAGCTCAGCTGTTTCAGAAGTGTCCCGTACCGCTGAATACATCCGCTATACCGTAGAAGAGGCCTTCCGATTAGACGGAAGTGTAAAACGCGGGGACGGTTTTAAGGGCGGAAACCCTAATAAAATTGGTCTTGCAGAGAAAACACCGCGAGGTACAATTCTGGCAATTGGCCCTTTCAACTATCCTGTTAACCTTTCCGCATCTAAAATTGCTCCGGCCTTAATGCAGGGAAATAGTGTCATCTTTAAGCCTGCCACTCAGGGTGCCATCAGCGGAATTAAATTAATAGAGGCGCTGATTGATGCTGGTCTGCCAAGTGATCTAGTTACAGTAGCAACTGGAAGAGGCTCTGTCATTGGTGATTTCCTTGTCCAGCATCCCGAAGTAGACATGATTACCTTTACAGGTGGTACAGCTACCGGTCGTCATATTGCTAATCTGTCTTCCATGATACCATTAGTACTTGAGCTAGGCGGTAAAGACCCTGCGATCGTTCTTGAAGATGCGGATCTTGACAAAGCCGCGAAAGAAATCGTAGCAGGAGCCTACAGCTATTCTGGCCAGCGCTGCACAGCGATCAAACGAGTCCTTGTTCAGAACGAAAAAGCTGATGAACTGGTTCAAAAGATTACCGATCAAGTAGAAGGTCTTTCTGTAGGTATGCCAGAAGATGATGTCACCGTTACACCTTTGATTAATGATAAAAGCGCTGATTATGTACAAAGCCTTATCGATGACGCTAAAGAAAAAGGCGCCACAGTCGTTACAGGCGACAAGCGTGAGGGGAACCTGCTGTATCCGACCCTGCTCGATCACGTAACCCCTGATATGAAGATTGCCTGGGAAGAACCATTTGGTCCTGTCCTGCCGATTATCCGCGTCTCTAACAGTGAAGAAGCGGTTCGCCTGGCTAACGAATCCGACTATGGACTGCAGGCAAGTATCTTCTCTACAGATATGGATAAAGCCATTGGGATTGCTCAGGAACTGGAGGTAGGAACTGTTCAGCTCAATGCTAAAACAGAACGTGGCCCAGACCATTTCCCATTCTTAGGTGTGAAGGGCTCCGGTCTTGGCGTGCAGGGTATTCGTGAAAGCCTTGAATCTGTTGTGCGTGATAAAGTAACCGTTATTAATATGTAAGTTGATGTAAAGTGCCGAGGGTGTCTCGGCACTTTTTTTATGTAATGAGCCGGACATTTCCCTAAGAAAAATTTGCTGATAGACGATCATAATAAGATAGATAAAATGTTTAGACTATAGGGATAGAGGAAATTTATAGATGAACTCACAAAATTCGTTAGAGCTCCGAGAATTGTAAGTAACATCTTCCTGTGAAAACCAAAAGCTTAATTCCATGGCTTTCAGATCCTCGTACCGCTATTTATTGCACCGCGCTTGTAGAAGGAGGTTTCAGTCAATTAACTATAATACCCCGTCAGGGAAAGTTACAGCTGAGAATTTTCAGTGCTCTTCAAAGTGGTTCATAGTAAATAAAGGAAAAATGTGACACAATACTATAGAGAAATATATCAGGAGGGCCACTATGCACGAATTCCATGACGCTTTTATTCAAATATTAATTTTACTTGCTATTTCTGTCACTGTTATCGGAATCGCCAAGTTACTGAAGGAACCTTATTCTATTGCCCTGGTGCTGGTCGGGCTGGTCTTAGGTCTAACGGAGTTTCCGATCATTGAAGATGCCGAATTTTACATAACTCAATCGGATGTTTTCCAAGCGACGGTCATTTCTTTATTTTTACCAATCTTATTAGGTGATGCTACATTGAAACTGCCTTTCCATCACCTGTATCAGCAAAAAAAGCCGGTAATAGGGCTTGCCTTTATAGGTACGTTTATTTCCTGGCTAGTGATTGGCGGAGGGGCTTACTTTCTGCTTGATCTTCCTCTTGCCGTGGCTTTTACCTTTGCTGCCTTAATGAGTGCGACCGACCCAATTAGTGTATTATCGATTTTTAAATCATTAGGTGTTCCTGAGAAGTTATCCACTGTGATGGAAGGCGAATCGTTGTTTAATGATGGGATAGCAGTCGTGTTATTTAAGATTGCAAGTATTTACCTTCTCACCTATATCGAAATGGGTTGGTCCGGTTTAGGAAGCGGTGTACTGCTGTTTCTGCAATTTGCTTTAGGCGGCGCATTAATAGGGTTGATTCTTGGATATATATTCTCCCAAATCATTCGTATCTATGATGATTACCCGCTTGAAATTGCCTTCAGCGCTCTGTTGTTTTTCGGAAGTTATTTCATTGCTGAGCATTTTCACACTTCCGGTGTTATCGCGGTAGTAGTGGCTGGATTTATGTTCGGAGATTACGGAGCGAAAATCGGCATGTCTAAAGAGACGAGGGTGAATATCAACACCTTCTGGGACGTGATCACCCTGCTTGCCAACTCATTGATTTTCTTAATGGTGGGAATCGAAATACGTAATATCGATTTTACGGGGCAGTGGGCACTGATTATCTCAGCGATCCTCATTGTGCTTGTAGGTAGAACGATTGCTTTATATATTAGTACAGGATGGATTAAAGATCTAAATGCTAAAGAAAGAATCCTTTTAAATTGGGGAGGGCTGCGAGGAAGCTTGTCGATTGCACTGGCCCTGAGTCTGCCGCAGGATTTCGATGGAAGGGAAGAAGTACTTCTATTTACGTTCTCAGTAGTCTTGTTTTCCTTAATTGTTCAGGGGTTGACCCTGAAACCGTTGATTCAAAGATTAGGTATTACAAAAGCATAGCTTCAGCAAAGCTCACCAGTCGTCCAAGAACTGGTGAGCTTTTTATTAAAATGCTTTGTTAAAGTTTTGTTGATTTTTCATATAATGCTTATTACGCAATAGGGCCGGTTACTGTAAGACTCAGTTTCGAGATATTGATTATGAGGAAGGTCCTCCGGGGGACGATTTCGCTTTCCAGCCCTGCACGACGCAGGGTCGTTCGACGTTGCCACAGGACGTGGCGGGCTTAGTCGAACATCCCTGGTGCTGAGCTTGCTAAACAGCCCTGCGGGATCTCAACGATCATGTTCATCCCGCTCTTACACTTTGGGAAGTGGCAAGCGTCAATTATGACCTAAACGACAAGGAGAGCTATCCAGCTCCAGCACCTAGCGTCTAGTGAGACTTCCCTCACTTCTGTACGATAAGGCAACATCG
>NZ_JBAPTY010000092.1:0-1624 GCF_049282395.1 Halobacillus sp.
AACCATTATGGGACATATCCACCTTCACGTTCACGACTTAGACCAGGCCCGCCATTTCTATTGTGATGGCTTAGGCTTCGAGATCACTTCCGATCAATTGAACCAGGCTTTGTTCCTATCTTCGAATAGATACCATCACCACCTGGGTTTGAATACGTGGCAAGGTACAGACACCCCGCCTGCTTCCGATCAAAATACCGGTCTGAAGCAATATACCTTACTGTTTCCTAATCAAGCTAAAAGAGATCATGCTGCGAAGCGCTTAAAGCAGCTTGGATATGGGACTGAGATGGTTGATGAGCAACTGGTCACCAGCGATCCATCAGGAAATCGAATGGTTTTAGCCTTTTGAATTGATTGAAGCCCTATTGTATTGAACCAGCGCAGGTGTCAAAAGTATTTGACACCTGCGTTGGTTTTTATTACCATCAAACTGTAAAACATATTTGACACCTATAGCAAAAAGGAATGATAAGAATTTGAAAAATGATATAAAGATCTTAAGAGAAAGATTAGGTGTTTCCCAGGGAAAACTCGCTTCTCTCTGCCATGTGAGCCGGCAGACGATAAACGCTATTGAAAACAATAAGTATGACCCGAGTTTACAGCTCGCTTTTAATATTGCTAAGCATTTAGGAACCACCGTGGATCAAATATTTTCACCATAAATAAGCAGGAGGGAAAAAATTAATGAGTCTATTTTTAACAAACCTAGTGGTGCCCCTTATATGGCTTGCCGTTGTAGGATGGTTATCCGGCAGTAAAGACTTCATATTTAAACCAAAAGAAGACGAGCGCAAAGAGTGGATCAAACAAAAAGCAGTCGTGCAAAGCTGGGCTACTCTGATCCTTTTTCTACTTTCAAATTTCCTATTCGATTTCTTTAATGTCGGGGATCCGCGCTTAGAGGGTTTCCAAATGCAATATCCTGAACTATTTTACTTAGCTATCCTGCTGGTAAGCTATATCATATTTTATATAATAAATGGCAGAAAAGTAAGCGCATAGGCTGTTGGCGCATAACTTCAACTCGCCACGTAAGAATGTCGAAAATATAGGGATTGGAGCTGATCGAGTGTCTGATCATAAGGAAGATCATGAACCATTTAATGACGCGATAGACCATCAGCAGAAAATCGAAGGATATCCTAAACCAAGTGAAGGCAAACTCCCGCTACCCATACGATTGATCGGTTATTTTCTATTTGGGGGAATCATACTCATGATTCTTGTCGGCTTACTTGGAAACGTTTTGTCTAACTGAGGATACATAGATAAGCGTGGGACCAGCCTCAGTAATGATTTTAAATCGGATAAAATAGAAAGCAGCCATTGAGGTTTTCCCTCCATGGCTGCTTTTCTTACTGATCATTAATAATCGCGGGATTAGAATCAAGCGTCAGGACCTCTTCCGAAGTTTAGACAGATTCATCTTTATTATAGAAGATTTTAAACCCGCCGTACTGAACCGCTCCATTCCGTACGAACTTACGGTAGAGCGGCATTTTCGTTGAGGCAGGCCCCCACCCTTCATAGTTCTATTCATCTTCCTCAAGTACAATTTTCTGATCCGGGTAAATCAAATGCGGGTTTTCCAGTTGATTAATGTCTTGCAGTTCATGCC
>NZ_JBAPTY010000093.1:0-3449 GCF_049282395.1 Halobacillus sp.
ATATAATACATAAGCTCCATCGTCTGCTCTTGTCAATTGGAAAGGAGCTTCTTCCTTTTCAAATTTATAAACGACTCGCTCATCGACTTCTTCAACAGATTCTTCCCGCTTCGGTATTTGATCCAATTTGTCAGCTACTGTATAAAGAAGCTCATCAAGACCTTCACGAGTTATTGTAGATATAGGAAAAACCATAACATCTTTATCTAGATGCTCTTTAAATGCCCTCAGGTTCTCTTCCGAATCCGGCATATCCATCTTATTGGCAACAATGATTTGAGGTCGATTTTCAAGTCTCTTGTCATAAGAAGATAACTCATTATTGATCGTGACATAATCTTCATAAGGATCGCGTCCTTCCAGACCTGACATATCCACGACATGAATCAGCAACCGTGTTCGTTCAACGTGCCGTAAAAACTGATGACCAAGTCCGATGCCTTCATGGGCGCCTTCAATCAGTCCAGGGAGGTCCGCCATTACAAAACTGCGGTGATCCTGACTTTCCACCACCCCAAGATTTGGGGATAAAGTTGTAAAGTGATAATCTGCAATTTTAGGTTTTGCTGCAGTTACCACAGAAAGAAATGTTGACTTCCCTACACTAGGAAATCCTACCAACCCTACGTCAGCCAACAATTTTAATTCCACAACTACATCAAGTTCTTCTCCAGGTTCACCATTCTCAGCAATTTCTGGTGCAGGATTTCTTGCTGTAGCAAACCTGGCATTGCCACGGCCGCCTCTTCCGCCTTTTGCTATTACGGCGCGCTGTTTATGTTCAGTTAAGTCAGCAATGACCTTATCTGTGTCCGCGTCCTTTACGGTTGTTCCAGGAGGAACGCTGACCACTAGAGGATCCGCATTTTTACCATGCTGCTTCTGGTTCATACCATTTTCTCCACGAGCCGCCTTGAAATGATGCTGGTACCGAAAATCCATTAGGGTATTCAACCCTTCATCCACTTCAAAGATAACGTTCCCGCCATTTCCACCGTCTCCACCGGCAGGTCCGCCTTTTGGAACATATTTCTCACGACGGTAGGCAACTAAACCGTTCCCTCCATCTCCAGCTTTAACAAATACTTTAACCTGATCAACAAACATCCTCTTCACCTCTTCAATCTATCATCATCTCGATAGATAGTTCTCTTTCCTCTAAAATAGTGGCTATAAACCCTGCCTGATTCAACTCTTTCATAAAGGTTTCTGTGTGCCGGAAGCGGCCTTCCCACTCCCAGCTTAACCCTAGCGAATGCTCATCTATGCCCTTATAGATTTGGACGGTTCCCTCATAGAGTTCATCAGCCACCCTGTAGTCATTCATTAATTCAATCATACGCTCGCCATAAGCCGTCAGCTTTTGATCATGACGGGATAAATCAACTTCATCACTCAAAGAGTATTTAATTCTGTAATAGTCGTACTTCCAATTGAACGATATCAGCCAAATAGGAAAAACAACGGCATCACTATTCAATATTCTTCTTTCATTTTCAGCTTCTTCTTTTATGTCATCGATTTGATCTAATAACCGCTCCTGCTTCCCCAGAGATGCGTATCCCTGAAGCAGCTGAATTTGATTCATCCAGTCATGACGCTTATGTCTGAGCAGCGTAATGATCTCTTTGTCATCCAACGGGGGTCAGCTCCTTCGGTCATCCATAATAATAAAAAGTATAGCAAACATAGGGAGGAAACTAAAATAATCCTCGAAATTTATATAACAAAAAAAGCCACGCTTATGCAAAAGGCACAGCGCGGCTTCAATTTACGTATGAACCCGTACACTATTCAGTTTACGCTTCCTGAGCAACAGGATAAACGCTGACTTTTTTGCGGTCGCGTCCGTAACGTTCGAATTTAACAACTCCGTCCACTTTAGCGAACAATGTGTCATCGCCGCCGCGGCCAACGTTAGCTCCAGGGTAAACTTTTGTACCGCGTTGACGGTAAAGGATAGAACCACCAGTTACCGTTTGTCCGTCTGCACGCTTAGCTCCAAGACGCTTAGACTCAGAGTCACGGCCGTTTTTTGTACTACCTACACCCTTTTTCTGGGCAAAAAACTGCAAATCAAGACGTAGCATGGGTCTCCACCTCCTTATTGGTTTGATATTGTAATATATTGGTTGTATTCCTGTTCAATTGTCTGAAGCGAAACCAGCATGCCTTCGAGAAGCAGCTGGGATTTAGCGTATGTTTCTTTATTCAGTCCCTCAGGAAGAATAATTTTAAGAAAACCGCCTTCTCCACCCTGCTCGACATGTGGTTCAAATCCACAAAGACTCACCAGCGAATTGACTGCTCCAAAGGAAACAGCTGAAACTGCTGCACATACTAGATCGTGACCATAAGGTCCGCTCTCAGCGTGTCCAGAAATCTCAAAACCTGTGATATCCCCTTGTGAACGAAACAACGACACGTTAATCATACCGTCCGACCCTTACGCGTTGATATCTTCAACGATAAGCTTCGTGTACGGCTGACGGTGACCTTGTTTGCGCTTATAGTTCTTTTTAGGCTTATATTTGAAGACGGTAAGTTTTTTCTGACGGCCTTGTTTCTCAACTTTAGCCGTTACAGAAGCACCATCAACGTAAGGAGCACCGATTTTAGAATCTTCTCCACCTACAAATAGAACTTTGTCGAAAGTTACAGTGTCACCAGATTCTACGTTTACTTTCTCTACATAGATCTCCTGGCCTTTCTCAACTTTAACTTGTTTACCACCAGTTTCAATAATTGCGTACATACTTGCACCTCCTCGATTTACTCAGACTCGCCATTCAGGTACCGAAAACGGTTTTCCAAACCTGTTCTGTGCGGTTGTAGCATCGGAGTGCTACTAGAATAACAAAACAATGTTACCACAGTTCAAAACAAGTTGTCAACATGATAACCGCGCTTATGAACCATTTCACGAATCATGTCCACGGACCCTTCAAGCTCAATTTGATAGTGAGAAACGCTTGGATCCTCCCTAACAAACAGCTCCTGTGGAATTTTACTAGATATACGGCCTGAAAGCAATTGTTTTTTAACGTTTTTAAGCCGAGGATTTATAGATAACAGAATAGCTTCCTGGTTTTTTCCAACTCCAAAAAGAAGTTCCCGCTCAAGACGGAAAACGGCCGTTTCGATCGTAAACACAGGTTCAGGATTTTCCTGTATTAACTGGACGGGGCTCATCCATTCGTTTTTTCGAGTAATTTCCATTAAACCTAAGCGTGTAATCCCTAAAATCTGAGTTCGTACTAAATCCTTTTTCGCCAGATTCTTCATCTCTTTAAGGAGTTGTTCTGCAGCAGAAGTATCCTTCATAGATATAAAATCAATCATTATTATGCCAGAGATATTTCTTAACCGAAGCTGCCTGAGAATTTCTTTCCCTGCCCGCCTGTTCACATCTAACGTTTGTGAGTTGGAAAAAGCTTTTCCTTTATATT
>NZ_JBAPTY010000094.1:0-4529 GCF_049282395.1 Halobacillus sp.
CCCTTGCCTTTGACTAACGGCTACAACGACCTTCGCCGATCGGGACTTGAACCCTATAGTTTATACCCATGCCGGGCACACCAAAAAAAGGGCAGCTCTTAAGAGCTGCCCTTAATATTTAATTAATGAACCGTACGATACAGACCTACTACTCGTCCTAGAATAGATACGTCATTTAGAATAATAGGCTCCATAGTAGCATTTTCAGGCTGCAGGCGGATATGGTTTCTTTCTTTGAAAAAGCGCTTAACGGTAGCTTCCTCATCCTCAGTCATGGCAACGACAATGTCGCCGTTTTGCGCAGTCTGCTGTTGTCTAACAATTACCATGTCACCATCCAGAATACCAGCCTCAATCATACTTTCACCTTGAACCACAAGTACAAACGTATTGTCGTCCGTACCGGCTAAAGAGTCCGGAAGGGGCACGTATTCTTCAATATTCTCTACTGCGGTAATCGGAGAACCGGCTGTTACTTTACCTATGACAGGTGCATAGGAGGCTTCACTTCTCGGGATACTGTGATCTTCCTCTAACTCTATCACTTCAATAGCTCTTGGTTTAGTAGGATCTCTTCGAATGTACCCCTTTTTTTCTAAACGTGACAGGTGCCCGTGCACAGTTGAACTGGATGCCAGGCCAACGGATTGGCCGATCTCACGGACCGAAGGCGGATAGCCTTTCATAATGACTTGCTCTTTAATAAAATCTAATATTTCTTGTTGTCTCTTTGAAAGTTTACTCATAGATTTACACCTCGTACATAGGATTTATAGTAACCACATTGTACCATGCTTACTTAAATAATACAAACAAGCGTTCGAAAAAACCGGTTGACAAGAACTATTGTTCGTATATAATTGGTGTTATAAAAGCGAACATTAGTTCTTAAGAACGTTCGTTCCTAAAATTGGAGGGTCTAATCATGTTCAACAAACTGTCAAAGCTTGATATTACGTACCTTGTACTGTTTATCGCAAGTTTAGCCTTTCTTTACTTTTCAATGGTCTCCATTGGATAATCTATTATATGATGAATGAGAACACTTAATAGAAAGGGCCGAACATCATGAGAGTTATCCTATATTGTCGCGTAAGTACAGAAAAAGAAGCGCAAGTTTCTTCATTGAAAAGACAAAGAAATGAATTAAACCAGATGGCCACACAACATAATATGGAAGTTGTGGATTGTATAGAGGAACAAGCAAGCGGGTATGAAATCGAACGGGAAGGAATTTTCCGCTTGCTTGAATACTTTTCCAGTAGGGAAGCGGACGCCTTATTAATACAAGATGAAACACGGCTTGGACGAGGAAACACCAAAATTGCATTATTTCATCAATTAAATAAGTTAGACGTTCAAATCTATTCACTTTCCCATGAAGGAGAACTGGAGATAGCCGAATCTGACTCTATGGTTCTTCAGATAGTGGGTATCGTAGAAGAGTATCAGCGGAAAATACATAACATGAAGATCCGCAGAGGAATGAGGAAGGCGGTCGAGGAAGGTTATAATCCTGCAGCTAATCTATCAAATCAGCACTTGGCTCCTGGACGCGAAAGGATTGAATTTCCCATACACGAGGTTGTTCGTTTACGTCAAAACAAGCTGTCATTTAAAGATATAGCCGCCACTCTTCGTGGACTTGGATATGATGTATCAAAGGCAACAGTCCATCGAAGATATCAGGAGCACGTATTACTTGAAAAAAAAGAAGATAAAGGTTACGATTAAATAAATGACAAGGGTCAAGTGGCCTCTTGTCTTTTTCTTGTTCATACATGAATCGATCCTGTTAATCTCAATATAAATATAAAGGGGTATGATCTATGTTATCTAAAGAAAAGATTGATCGTATAAATGAACTGGCTAATAAATCAAAGCAAGAAGAATTAACTGCCAAGGAAAAAGAAGAACAACAGGAGTTAAGACAGGAATACCTGAAAAATGTTCGTAAATCCTTTAAGAACCAGTTAAAAGGTGTAACTGTTATTGATCCTGAAGGAAAAGATGTTACACCTAAGAAATTAAGAGAAATGCAGGAAAATGAGAAGAAAAACTGATTGATAAATCCGTACAGCATATGTACGGATTTATTTTGTTTAAGAAACCCTTTTCAGGGAAAAATAATTTTTAAGGGCTGGGTTTTTCTTGAAATATTGCCCCCGTGCTTGTTTCAAACCTAAATTCATTATAGGATTATACTTGTACATATTTTCGAAAGAGAAAGGGGAATGGCGATTATGGCAAACAGCCTTGAACAAACTTCAATCAATACAATCCGAACACTCACAATTGATGCCGTTGAAAAAGCAAACTCCGGTCATCCAGGAATGCCGATGGGGGCAGCTCCTATGGCGTACACCCTTTGGACAAAATTTATGGATCACAATCCTAAAAACTCTGACTGGTTTAACCGCGACCGCTTCGTACTATCAGCGGGACACGGATCTATGCTTTTATATAGCCTCCTGCATTTATCAGGATACAATGTGACGATCGACGATCTTAAATCTTTCCGTCAGTGGGATTCTAAAACTCCAGGGCATCCTGAATACGGACACACAGATGGTGTGGAAGCAACTACAGGCCCGCTTGGTCAAGGTTTGTCCATGGCTACCGGTATGGCAATGGCTGAAGCACATTTAGGCGCTAAGTACAATCGCGACAATTATAACGTAGTGGATCACTATACTTTTGCTATTTGTGGTGATGGCGATCTAATGGAAGGTGTTTCTCAAGAAACTGCTTCTTTAGCCGGTCACCTTGGACTTGGCAAATTAGTCGTTTTGTATGACTCTAATGACATTTCCTTAGATGGAGATTTAGACCGCTCCTTTAGTGAAAGCGTTGAGAAACGCTATGAAGCTTATGGCTGGCAAGTTATTCGTGTCGAGGATGGAACAGATACCGAAGAAATTGCAAAGGCGATCAAAGAAGCCAAGCAAAATACAGATCAGCCGACAATGATCGAAGTTAAAACAGTAATTGGCTATGGTTCACCAAATAAATCTGGGAAGTCTGCTTCTCACGGGGCTCCACTTGGAGAAGAAGAAGTGACTGCAGCGAAAGCTCATTATGAGTGGGAGCATGAAGAGCTATTTCATGTTCCAGAAGAAGTATATCAGGATTTCAATGAAAAAGTTCAACAAAACGGAGAAGAGAAAGAACAATCCTGGAATGAACTTATGAAACAGTATAAAGAAAGCTATCCTGAGCTGGCTGCTGAACTTGAAGCGGCTATTAAAGGAGAACTCCCTGAAGGATGGAAGCACGAACTTCCAACCTATCAAGTTGGTGAAGACAGTCCGGCAACTCGTGCTGCTTCAGGTGATGTTATTAATGCTCTTTCTGCGAAAGTTCCATATTTCTTTGGAGGCAGCTCAGACTTGGCAGGTTCAAACAAAACAAGTGTCAAAGAAGAAGAAGACTTCTCTCGTAATAACTATGCCGGCCGTAATATTTGGTTTGGCGTAAGAGAATTCGCAATGGCTG
The DNA here is from genome assembly GCF_049282395.1 of Halobacillus sp. NCBI lineage: Bacteria > Bacillati > Bacillota > Bacilli > Caryophanales > Bacillaceae > Halobacillus > Halobacillus sp. The sequence continues at coordinate 3,496 of NZ_JBAPTY010000094.1, forward strand.
CAGCTTTAAATGGTATGGCCTTACATGGCGGACTTAAAGTTTATGGCGGAACTTTCTTTGTATTCAGTGATTACTTGAGACCAGCCTTGCGTCTATCTGCACTAATGAATCTTCCGGTAAACTATGTCTTTACGCACGATTCTGTAGCTGTTGGAGAAGATGGACCGACTCATGAGCCAATTGAGCAATTACCTTCTCTTCGTGCCATGCCAAATTTATCTGTAATTCGACCTGCTGATGGAAATGAAACCAGTGCTGCATGGCAGTTGGCTCTGGAATCTAATACCACTCCAAATGCATTAGTATTAACTCGTCAGGGTCTTCCAACTCTTAAAGGCACAGCAGAAAACGCTTATGAAGGTGTTAAACACGGTGCATATATTTTAAGTGATTCTGATAAGGAAGAGCCAGATGCTATTCTATTGGCTTCTGGATCTGAAGTTCAGTTGATTGTAAAAGCGCAAGATGAACTTAAGAAAAAAGGTTATGACGTTCGCGTCGTGAGTATTCCATCTTTCGATCGCTTTAATGCTCAAAGCAGAGAATATCAAGAGAGCATCCTTCCTTCCAGCGTTCGTAAGCGTTTAGCTGTAGAGATGGCTGCATCATTTGGCTGGGAACGTTACGTAGGTCTTGACGGTACGGTGCTCGGCATCGACCGCTTTGGAGCTTCAGCCCCGGGTGATACTATTATCGAAAACTTTGGTTTCACTGTAGATAACGTAGTCAAACACGCTGAGAATTTAATGAGCTCTTAAGATCAGATAAACAAGCTGCCGGTTATACCGGCAGCTTGTTTTAATTTTCTAATTTTAGAAACTGTAAAGCTAGTCCAGTGCGTCTTTCACTTCATGGCTGACATAGAACGCGTTCCTGTATGGAAAGTATAAAAATTGCTTAAGACCTAAGCTTCTGTTCTTCGATAAAAACTCAGAATATGCTATAATAGTTAATAAGAATTATAGTTGTCTTTTTCAGTGTGAGAGTCTGTGGCAGGCAGAAAATGTCGTGTTTGAGCCATTAAGGATGTCTTC
>NZ_JBAPTY010000095.1:0-14658 GCF_049282395.1 Halobacillus sp.
ACTTGTAATTATTTGTCGAATAAAGTAACATATTCTGTAAAAGTTTTTATTTGAATTGTTTGTCAACTTTATGTAAAATCGATTCAATAAAAAAAGATAGAGAAAGGGTAGAGATTATGATACAACCTGATGATAAGATCGCGACACCCGGCCAAGTAGTCAGTTTTGAAAGAAACGATATTACTTTCACGGGAAAAGTGATTCCTAGTCAATGCCAGCGCTCTGTAATTGTGGATCTAACGATTATGGACAATTTAGATGAAATTGATTTTGAATATGATAGAACGGTTGTAGCTCATACCAACTATCGTATTATAGAAGAATAAAAATATAATCAGCCCTCTTCTGCCTTAAAGCGCAGGAGAGGGTTTTTCTGTGCTATAATCTTTAAGAGAAATTAGAGTGGAGGAAATGGATTCAATATGAAAAAAATTCTTTTGCTTTTCATGGTAGTTATAATAGCAATAGGCGGATATTTTACATATGTGTTCTTCATTAAGTCTCATGATACAGCTGATGAGGAAGTTGATCAGTTAGCGGATGAAGCATACGAAATTATCCTGCCAGATGATAGTGCTGAAGGACAAATGAATCCTGCTGAACGAATTGCATCCTATGAAACTTCATATGAACAGCTCATTAATGAAGCAGAAAGAAGAATGGATGAAATCGTTACAGAAGCTCAAAAAGAGTATGTGACTAAAAAGCAGAATGGTGAAGACATTTCCTTCAGTTATTTTTTCGGCAAATATAATTCAGCAGCCGATCGTCTGGAAACGAGTACAGATGAGGGTTTTCAAACAATTCATAAAAGTGTCAAAGCAGACATTGGTACCGAAAAAGCGAAGGACTTAAAGGAAGAATATAAACAGACGAAAAAACAGTGGCGTGCGAATCTCTTAGCTGAAGTAAAGGAATCCTTCTGAGAAAAAAATCGAATTTTGTAGTTCTCGTGTCTTATTTTACCTATAAAGACTTTTCAAATTCTAGAAATTTTATTATATTATGCATACAGGGATAGGGTGATGTGCTAAACACTTCTTATAGAACACAGAGAGGGTGAAGTGGATTGGCACAATTATCAAAACTATATTTAGACAGAGAAGAATTACACATTTTAGGCCGTTATTGTGTACGGATTGATCGAACGATTGTGGTCGAGCCTTCCCGTCAGTTAACGGAAGATACATTTCAACGCATTATGGTGTCGAAACCTACGATTAGTAAAATCAGCATTCAGAATGAGGATGTTGTGCCCCTGATCGAGTATGATGGTCCATACACCTTCGAAAGAGTCTATGGCGTGCTCGTTTTTAAGCCCACGGGCTCTTAGTACGTTTATGTTTTAAGAAAAGGATCTCCAGTGAGGAGATCCTTTTTTATATAATAGGAATAGTATAATAAAATCAGAAGCCCCGTTCGATGGCCGAACGGGGCGTTGATTACCATATTACACTCAGTCAGAAGATGATTCCTCCTGAGCTACTGAACTTGAAGCACCAGGCAGATCAAGTTCCTGCTTCAACTTGGTTTCTACATCCTTTAAGCTTTTTTCATTCGGAACAAAATAATAGAGTCCATTTTCGAGGCGTTTGTTTTCACCTTCGATCGTAAATGATTTTACGTCCGAATCTTCGGAAGAAAAGGCTTTCTGTAATGCATAAATCTCTCGGGGCGATAGATTCGTAGTAATGTTCTTTCCGATAACATCCGCAATTTCACCAGCTTTAAAAATGGTGCCCGCAGAGATCGCTTCGTCAATTGCAGCTTGGATAAATTGGCGCTGGCGTTCTTCTCTCGGGTAAGTAAGGGCTGCTTCTCTTTTCCTCATTCTAACAAAAGCTAAAGCCTCTTCGCCGTTCATCGCTGTCGGCCCTTCTTCAAACTCAATCTTTTTATTGTAATTCTGGCTGCTTCGTTCCCAGAAGCCCTCTTTTACATCTACGGTTACTCCGTTTAGTAAATTCACGACTTTAATGAATCCTTCAAAGTTAACGGTAGCAAATTTATCTATAGGAATGTCGAGATAGTTTTCCACGGTTTCTACAGCAAGTTTTTCAGATCCATAACCTGAAATTTCTCCGATTGAGTAGGTGGCATTTAACTTATGCTCTCCTGAATACTTCTCGCCGACTTTTTCTTCCGGGAGCGTAATTTCTGTATCTCTTGGAAGACTGGTCATGGTAATCTGATTTGTTTTCGGGTCCAGCGTCATCACAATTTGTGTGTCCGCCCGGCCTGCTGAACCGTCTGTTGAATAATCCTCTACCCCCATTAAGAGTATAGAAATTGGATCATCTCCAATGTTTACAGCTTCCTCTCGAAGATCAGATTTTTCACCTCTATCTAAAGCCTGAAAAGATGCTGTATAGACCTGCGACACGTAATAAAACGTGCCTCCGGCAAGAACGGCCAGCATCAAAAGGAATACACTTATGCGCCTGATTTTCTTCTTTCTTTTTCTCTTGCGAATACGAACTTTTCTGGAATTCATCGAACACACCTCATTCTTCTAACCTCTCAAATTTATATTTTATCATATATGAAAACACCCCAAAGGCACACTTCTATCGTCCGACAATGTGTAAATTATTTGTCATAATTAGTTATTTTATCCTAATACATTGGAATTAATTATCTAATTTTACAAAATTACAACATATTTTGGAGGCTGGATATTTTATACTGGAAGAGTATTGGCCAACACGGCATAAATTACCAGGGAGGCGTTATCAGTGAAAAAAGTAGTTGCTGGATGTTTAGTAACGGTACTGACGTTAAGTTCTACAGCGATTCCGATGTCAGATGTTAAGGCAGCGGAAGCACCTGCAGACTTGTTTATTTCTGAATATGTGGAAGGATCAAGTTATAATAAAGCGCTTGAACTTTATAATGGCACAGGAAGTGCTATTGATTTATCGGGTTATACACTAGAACGCTATTCCAATGGGGCTCTCGAGGTTTCTGAGGAACAGGAGCTCGAAGGGACATTATCTAGTGGAGAAACGTTCGTCATCGCTTATAGTCAAGCAGCACAAGATATTTTAGACAGGGCAGACTTAATAGATGGAATTGTGAATTTCAACGGAAACGATCCGCTCGTATTGAAAAAAGACGGAGAAATTGTCGATTCATTTGGGCAAGTTGGTAATGGTAGCGATTTTGCTAAAGACGTCACACTGGTTAGAAAAGCTTCTATAACCTCTGGGGACACAGATCCAACGGACAGTTACGACGTTTCAGCCGAGTGGGACAGCTATGCTGCCGATACATTTGATTACCTTGGCTCCTACGAGGTAAAAGATGTTCCAGACACTCCCGTAGAGACTGTATCTATTGCTGAGGCTCGTCAAAGTGAAAAGGGTTCCACTGTAAGTGTACAGGGAATTGCTACGGCAGCCTTTGAAGCTGGCGGACAGACGAACTTATACATACAAGACGAGTCAGCAGGCATCATTGTTCGAGCTCCCGGAATTACCGCACAGGTTGGTGATCAGGTTACAGCTTCAGGAGAACTAGGTGATTATTATGGAATGGAGCAAATTCAAACCTCTTCAGCCGCTGTCGAAGTTACAGAAGAGGGCGCGGGTGTTCCTGAACCTGAGAAAGTAACGGCACCTCAATTTTCTGATGATCAAGGAGAAGCCATTGAAGGCGAATACGTAGAAGTGAATAATGTAGAAATCACCGATGTGAATGAAGATGGAGATTTTATAGCGCAAGATGCTGAAGGAACTTTCATGATCGCCCCGGCTGATGAGAGTCTTCTTAAGGTTGGTGAGACCTACGAGCAGGTTAAGGGTGTCGTGAATTATAGCTACAATAATTACAAGCTGGTTCCTCGTTCAAAATCTGATATCGTGCAAGAAGCCTTCGCTGTTACAGCAAATAAAGAATCCGGTTCTGTAATTACAGGAACAGAAATTACTCTTAGCGCCGCTGAGCCAGGTGTGACGATTCATTATACCATGGATGGAAGTGAGCCTACAGCTGAAAGTAAAGAATACACAGAACCGATCACGATTACGGAGGATACTACGATCAAAGCTGCAGCTGTCCGTGAAAATGGAGAAGTGAGCGAGGTTTCTACGTTTTCTTATACGGCACTAAAAGCGGCTGACTCCCTTGAAATCCACGATATACAGGCAGCTTCTCATACTTCTCCTTATGAAGGCGAAGTCGTGAAAAATGTGGAAGGTGTAGTAACGAAGCTTGATGGAAGCAATGGATTTTACATGCAAAGTCTTAATCCAGATGAAGACATAGCTACGTCGGAAGGGATTTACGTTTACAAGCGTTCTTCTAATGTTTCTGTTGGTGATGTCGTAACGGCGAACGGAGAAGTTACGGAGTGGCGGGAAGATGGATATTCAGATGCAAACGATCTGCTGACGACTCAGATTAGTGCTTCCACTGTCAATGTAAAATCTACTGGGGCAGATATTCCAGATCCTGTAGTAATTGGAGAAGATCGTGAACAGCCTACAGAAATTATTGAAAACGATGGTTTAGAATCATTCGATCCGGCAGAAGACGGCATTGATTTCTATGAGAGCCTGGAAGGTATGTTAATTGAACTTCCAGATGCAAAAGTATCCGGTCCGGTTAAATATGATGAGCTTCCAGTGTATGTAGAAGCGAGCGAAGATCAATTGTTTACCCGTGCAGAGGGATTGCTTATTTCCCCAGACGACTACAATCCCGAACGTGTGCTGATCGATGTTGACGGAATAGATATTAACGCGAAAACAGGTGATTATTTTGATGAGTCTATCACCGGAGTAGTTAATTACGACTATAGCAACTACAAGATCCGTCCAACTGGAGAATTCCCGGAAATTAAAGACGGGGGCACAGAACGGGAAACTGCGGATTTGAAAGCTCTTAAGAAAAAAATGACTGTTGCGAGCTACAACGTTGAGAACTTCTCTGCAGACACTTCTCCTGAAAAAGTTGAAAAGATTGCGGAATCTATTATTCAAAATCTAAATACGCCTGATGTTGTAGGTTTAATTGAAGTTCAAGACAATAACGGTCCGACTGATGATGGGACGGTAGAAGCGAATGAAAGTTACCAGAAATTAATTGATGCAATCGCAGAAGCGGGTGGACCGAAGTATGAGTTCACAGACATTGCTCCCCTCGATAAAACGGACGGCGGGCAGCCGGGAGGAAACATACGCGTTGGATTCATTTACAACCCAGATCGCGTGACGCTGACCGACAAGCCAGATGGGGATGCGGTAACCGGCGTAGATGTGAACGAAGATGGTCTGACCTTGAACCCGGGCCGTGTTGATCCAACGAATGATGCCTTTTACGGTTCTCGCAAACCATTAGCGGCTGAATTCGAATTTAATGGAGAAAAAGTGGTCGTGGTAGCCAATCATTTCAATTCCAAAGGTGGAGATGATGGCCTGTTTGGCGCTGATCAGCCAGTCGAGCTGGGCAGTGAAGAGCAGCGAATCCAGCAAGCCACTGTAATCAACAACTTTGTTCAAAAAGTTGAAAGTGAGATGGATGATTCGAATGTCGTCGTCCTAGGGGATTTAAATGACTTTCAGTTCTCCGCTCCGATAAATACACTGGAAGGTGACATTTTAACCAACATGATCGAATCTCTTCCGACAGAAGAGCAGTATACCTATATTTATCAAGGAAATTCTCAAGTGCTCGACCACATTCTTGTGAGCAACAATCTTGCCAAGCAGACGAAAATACAGACGGTAAATATTAACTCTGACTTCTCAGAAGCTGATGGCCGTGCGAGTGACCACGATCCGGTACTAGCTCAAATCATGATTAAAAATAACGGCAAGAAGGATAAAGGCGAAGATCAAGGTAAAGGAAATGAAGATAAGGAAGATAAAAAAGATAAGGGCAAAGGCGATAAAGATCATAAAGACAAAGACAATGAAGGTAAGAAAGACAAAGAACAGGAAAAAGAAGATAAGTATACATGGGTTAAAAGCTGGATCTATAGTGTTTGGAACAAATACTTCAGCAACTATTTTAACTAAATAAAAAAAGCAATCCCCGGGATCTCCTGGGGATTGCTTTTTAAATTTCTTCTTTTTCGATAATCAGATAATTCATTTCTTTTTCTTCAATTTGGTTATATCGTTTGTAGTTAAAGATATAGAAAACAATTCCGATTACGATCCAAATACCTAGGGCAATATAAGATTCTTTGCCCAGAGATGCTGGAGACCATGGTAGAAGTAGTAACGCAAGGAATCCAATGGAGCTGAGCATTCCGATCAAGGAAAGGAACTTCCTGCCGGGGGACACTACGTCCGTATTGTTTTTAGCAGGGTGGTTCGAAGACCACCGATAAAATTTATAAGCGGTTGCTGTACAGAAAAAGTAAGCAATGGCTACTCCTGTAGAAGACATATCCACTACCCATAATAAAGCCTGGCGTCCAAACCAAGGAGCAATCAGGCAAATGGCCATTGTGAATAAAATACCTACATAAGGCGTGTGATACTTAGAGTGAAGTTTACGGAACGCATTTGGTAATATGCGAGCGCGGCCCATGGCGAAAGTGAGACGGCTTGATGAAATATAAAAGCCGTTTAATCCTGTAAATATACCCATGGAAACAGCAATAGCGATAATCAATACTCCAGCTCGTCCAAGATAACTTTCAATGGCGTCACCTGTTCCCCATACCGATTGTTCTGCATTTATCTGAGCAAGTAAATCCTGCCAGGGCATAGTACTTGCGGTGATCAGGATCATGGCACTGTAGGCCAGCCCAGCAGCGAGTAAAGACCAGATAATTAAACCAAACGCTTTTTTGGGTTTAAAATCAAATTCTTCGGCTGCCTGAGGTATATTATCGAAACCAACATAAGCAAAGGGGGCAAGCGCTAAAATCGTCAGAATCGAAGCAATTGCTGTCTGGTCCGGCTTGAAGGCTGGTGTAATGTTGCTGAGTGATGGACCATCTGTAAATATAGCTCCAAGACCTAACAATGTAATTCCTAGAATTAATATCATACTAAAGACAAATTGTGTTCTTCCAGAAAAACTGGCACCTCTGATATTTAAAATAGCAAATAAAATAAGGGCGATACTCGCAATTGCGATTTGAATGATGGACACTTCGTAACCAGCGACAACATACAGATTGCCTGTTCGTACGAAATCTGGAAACAGAAATTTAGCAAGCAGAGCGAGCGCAGAAGCATTCAGAGCAACGATACATAAGTATCCAAGTGTTAAGAACCACCCTGCTAAGAAGGCAAATGTCCTGCCAAATCCAATGTAAGCATATGCAAACTCTCCGCCTGTCACTGGAAATTTTTCTATTAAGAAACCATAACTTACTCCTATAATCATCATAAGAACAGCGCCAAGCAGAATTCCGAGCACAACTCCTATTGGACCTGCCTGCCCGATCCAGTCTGTCGGCAGTACAAAAGCTCCCCATCCTATAGCGGAGCCAAATGCAATTGCCCAAACCCAATGAGGTTTTAAGGATCTTTCTAATTTTTTTCTTTCATGTGTGGCCATGTTGTAAGAAATCCTCCTAGTAAAATTGACATGCGTTACCTATTTTATGAATTCTTGAAGCACACTGCAAGGTAAAGCTGTACCTAACCATGTATTTACTTTCGAGGAGCGGCTTAAACCCTATTTTATATAGAGAAGTAGGAAAGATGAATTATTTTTGTATAAGACACCCAGTTGCATATCATTCTATTCGAAATGCTATTGGGCTCCTGGTTACAAATAAAGTAAGAAAGATTTATAAATATTTTACAAATGAAGATGCAAGGGAATTTACTGTATCAAAGGATATAAAGACCGGGGTGAAGGGAAATTAAAGATTAAATTCTTTTGTCAGAAAAAGCTTTTTCGTGTTTGAAAATGTTAGGAATAGGCTAACAAATATTTAAAGAAATATGTATATCTGATTTACGGTTCTTGTGCTATAATCATCTAGAATTATTATGAGATAACAGTCAGTCATTTATTCAAAAAATATGGAAAAATTATTTCAGCTTATGTTGTTTGGGAGAGGACATACTAAACCTGAGGAGGGTCTTTATGGAGTATAAGGCCTTGTTATTCTGTTTTATTGCTTCGTTACTAATAACACCTATTGTTAAAAAAATTGCTGTTGCTATTGGAGCGACTGATCAGCCGAACCATAGAAAAGTCCATAAAGTGGTTATGCCCAGACTGGGTGGACTGGCTATTTATTTAAGCTTTGCAGGAGGACTATTGTTCTTTTTCCCCGAAAGTCGTTATACCTGGCCGGTGTTTATTGGTGCCAGTATCATCATCGCGACCGGTGTTCTGGATGATCTAAAGGAGCTTTCCGCAAAAGTGAAGCTTGGGGGACAAATTGTAGCCGCTATTGTGGTGGTTATGGGAGGTGTACAAGTCGAGTACATTAACCTCCCGTTCGGTGGTGAAATGGAATTTGGATATTTAAGCATTCCGATCACCATATTATGGATTGTAGGAATAACCAATGCGATTAACTTGATCGACGGGCTCGATGGCCTGGCCGCAGGGGTTTCAGCAATTGCTTTACTGACGATCTCAGGTATGGCCATAACCATGGGAAATGTGTTTGTCGTTTTTGCAGGATTTATGATGTTAGGAAGTACAATTGGTTTTCTTTTCTACAATTTCTATCCAGCCAAAATTTTCATGGGGGATACAGGGGCGTTGTTCCTCGGTTTTATGATCAGTGTTCTCTCACTTTTAGGCTTTAAAAACGTAACTCTATTCTCTTTCATTATTCCAGTCATTATTCTCGGTGTACCCATTTCTGACACGCTGTTTGCCATTGTCCGCAGAGTGATTCAACGAAAGCCATTGTCGGCCCCTGATAAATCACACCTTCATCACTGTTTGATTAATTTGGGCTACAGTCACCCAGAAACGGTCCTCATGATTTATGCTGTTAGTGCCCTGTTTAGTCTGGCAGCTGTTATCTTTTCCCAGGCAACAATGTTTGGAGCTATGTTTGTAATGGCAGCCCTTATTCTGATGATTGAATTAATCGTCGAGATGACCGGGTTAATTGGGAAAGATTATAAACCGATCCTTAATATGATTCGTGATTACCGTACACGTAGGTAGTTAGGAAGCTCTACGGAGAAGGAACTCCTTCTCCGTAGAGCTATTTTATTAGCAATTCATAATTTTCGACAGTAACTGAATATTTCCCAGGAAATGTTCAGTCAAAAGACAGCAAAAAACCTGCTTTATCGATAAAGCAGGTTTTTACATAGAATTATCTTCATCTTCGTTTTCTTCAGCGAAGGTATTGGAGTTTTTATCTTTTTGGGAAGGTAGATTCAAGTGAGATTGCAGCTGATCTTTCGCAGTGACCAGGCTTTCTTCGTTCACCTGGTAATACCAGACTCCGTCCACTTTTCCACCTTCACCATTCAACTGCATCTTATCAAAGGTCAACCCTTGTTTATCAAGGAAATAGTCCTTAAAGGAAATCATTTCTTCGAATGTTAAATTCGTTTTCAAATTGTCGTTAATGGAGTTGAGAATATCACCGAAGTTATTAAGTGAACTTGTCGTCATTGTTTGTCGTGCAATTTCCTGAATTAATTCCATTTGTCGCTGCCCGCGTGCCAGATCGCTGTCATATTTTCTTGTTCTGGCAAGAGCCAGGGCTTCCTCTCCATTCAACTCTTGATAACCTTCTTCCAATTGAATGGCTCCATCTTTGTCGACACTATTTTGTTCAGTAATATCAAATGGGACATCATACGTGATACCACCGATGGAGTTAACAACTTCAATAAATGAATTAAAATTGAGTCTCACATAATAATCTACAGGAATGTCAAACATTCTTTCAACGGTTTGAACTGTTGCATCGATTCCACCAAAGGCATGAGCATGGGTGATTTTATCTTTATAGCCGATTTCGGGAATGTACGTGTAAGAGTCCCTCGGAATACTTACCATTTTTATCGATTTGTTATTATCATTAAAAGTTGCAAGGACGAGCGCATCCGACAAAGCATTACGATTGCCGCCGGAAGATCTTTTCTTACTGTCATCAATTCCCACGAACAATACGGAAATGTCATCGTACTCGGGGTTTACTTCGCTTTGCCTCTTTTCGGATTTCTCTCCTCGGTCGAGTTCCTGGTGGGACTCCGTTGCCGTCTGCTTGACTTTATCCGTTAAATAAATGGCATAGCCAGCAGCGGTACCAATGCTGATTAACAGAATAAAGACCACTATGCTTAGGGCGATCTTCAATTTTTTGCGGTTCATAAACGGGGTCAAGCTCCTTCGCTAGGTTTGGCATCAAATTCTACATAAGATGAATCTCCTCGGGTTAGTTGAGCTTGATTACTGGTTAAATTAGTTATCCAGCTTTCAAAAGCTTCTTCCTGCCCGCTTTCTACATATATTATTAATTCCACATTTTCCATGTAATTAATCGTTTCAAGCGTATAGGAAGAGTTGCGTACTTCATTTTCTACTTTTCCAAGCAGGTGATAAGCTACGCTCACGTGCATAGATTTCATAAGCTGTCGCCTGACAATTCCTGTTTTTTCAATTGCTTGAGAAACAGTACCGGAATATGCGCGAATTAATCCGCCTGCCCCGAGTTTCGTACCCCCGAAGTAGCGCGTGACCACGACAGCCGTATCTTTTAATCCTTTTCGCTTTAATACTTCTAGCATAGGAACACCGGCGGTACCACTTGGTTCCCCGTCATCGTTTGCTTTTTGAATTAAATCGTGTTCGCCAATCATATAAGCTGAGCAGTTGTGGTTCGCATCATTATGTTTCTTCTTAATCTCCTGAATAAACGATTGGGCTTCTTCTTCCGTTTCACAGCGTCGCACGTATCCAATGAAACGGGATTTTTGTATGGTCACTTCTTCAGATCCATTCGGCTTTACGGTATAATAATTTTCTAACATAATATGTTAAACCTCCTAAAGACTTAATTATATAGGCGGGGACATGATTCAGCAAATAGCATGTTGTTTTATCAAAAAGAGAAAAATAAAAGTAACTTTTAATTAAACACCCCCATAAAACGGCTTAGGCCTAACGAATGAGTGTGTGTGAATATTGATGGAGGGACAATGATGAGCGAAAAGAAATTTGGGGATAAAGCACTTGACCATATCATTCATGAAATGGTGGATACGGTCACCAATAGTAAAGATGAAATTTTTCAGATTGGTGAAGAATCCCGAAATGAATATGAAAAACTGGATAAAGAGCTGAAGGAAACGAAACGAGAAGTTTGCTCTCTTATAGACGAGGGAGACAAACTGGAGCAGAAAGTACGTTTCTCCCGTATGCGCTTGTCAGAAGTGAGTAAACAATTCCAAAAATATTCAGAAGATGAAATTCGTAAAGTGTACGAACAAACGCACGGGTTACAAATGGACTTATCGATGAAACGCGAGAAGGAAAAGCAGCTGCGCAATCGTCGTGATGATTTAGAAAGGCGCCTGAGGAACTTGGATGAAACGATTGGACGTGCCGAAGCGCTGGGAGGAAAAATATCTGTCGTGCTGAACTATTTGACTGAAGATTTTAAGCATGTGACCGATGCGTTGGAAGATGCAAAGGAAAAGCAGCAATTCGGTCTTCAGATTATTGAAGCCCAAGAAGAGGAACGGCGGCGGTTATCCAGAGAAATTCATGATGGGCCTGCCCAGATGCTTGCGAATGTGATGCTTCGTTCAGACCTTGTGGACCGGATTTACCGGGAAAGAGGCGTAGAGGAAGCTATGAAAGAAATGAGAAGTGTTCGAACTATGGTTCGTTCCGCACTTTACGAAGTCCGTCGTATCATATATGATCTCCGTCCCATGGCGCTTGACGATTTAGGGATAATTCCGACGCTGAAAAAGTATTTAGCTACGGTAGAGGATTATAATGATCTGGAAATTTCATTTACGTTATTCGGTGAAGAACGCCGCTTTGAATCTAAATTTGAAGTTGCGTTATTCCGGTTGATTCAGGAAGCGGTTCAGAATGCTGTCAAGCATGCGAGTGCTTCCTTAATCCAGGTAAAGACGGAATTGCAAGCCGGTTCGGCCATGATCATCGTAAAAGATGATGGAAAAGGTTTTGATCCTAAATCTAAGAAAGATAAATCATTTGGCTTAGTCGGCATGCGTGAGCGCGTGGATATGCTGGATGGGGATCTAACCATCGATTCAAGCCCCGGAGAGGGGACCATTGTCACGATTCATATTCCAATAAATAGTTAATTACAGGAATAACTATGTAAAATGGCGTGAATCGTTTATAATAGAGATTAGGATTAGGGTACAACGATATACAGGTAATTAGAGACAAAAAGAGACAAAAAGAGACAAAAAAAGATTACAAAGACCTATAGGATAGGGATGCTGAAAAAATCCAGTGGATGTAAAGGAAATAGGAGGAAAAGATCATGACGACACGAATAGTCCTGATTGATGACCATAAATTATTCCGTGAAGGTGTAAAGAGAATTTTAGACTTTGAAACAAGCTTTGAAGTTGTAGCAGAGGGTGACGATGGCAGTTCAGCTCTCCAGTTGATTGATGATTATATGCCGGATGTGGTCCTGATGGATATTAACATGCCAAGCATGAATGGGGTCGAAGCTACGGCGGAAATTACCAAGAAATATCCAGACTTAAAGGTCATTATTTTATCTATTCATGATGATGAAAACTACGTAACCCATGCACTTAAAACAGGGGCACAAGGGTATTTGCTAAAAGAAATGGATTCAGATGCGCTTATTGAAGCAATTAAAGTGGTTGGGGAAGGCGGATCTTATCTGCATCCAAAAGTGACCCACAATCTGGTCGCAGAATATCGTCGTCTCTCCGAAAATAAAGGCAGCAGTGCTTACCGTACGATTGAATACCGCAAGCCGCTCCATCTGCTTACCCGTCGTGAATGTGAAGTGCTACAGCTACTGGCCGATGGAAACAGCAATCGTGGAGTTGCCGAATCCCTTTATATCAGTGAAAAAACCGTGAAAAACCATGTGAGCAATATCTTGCAGAAGATGAACGTTAATGATCGTACTCAAGCGGTTGTAACAGCAATTAAAAATGGCTGGGTTGAGGTTATTTAATCGCATTATCAATATTAAAGCTGCTGGCTCAGGCCGGCAGCTTTTTTAAAAATATAAAATGGTAAAAACAGGGGCCTCAGGTCATCCAGAATCTGGATGACCTGAGGCTGTTTTTACCAGGTTACCTATCAGCTTATTTCTACTTTATTGGTGCAATTGAGTGGGGGTTCATGTAAAATAATAGATAAATACTTTCACATAGTAAGAGACATATAAAGCTAGAAAATACACAGTGGACAAGGAGTTGGATCACATGAAAACAGCGGTTCTTACAGATAGTACGGCTTATCTTAAGAGAGATACGCGCAGAGCCAACGACATACATATGATACCGTTAAACGTTATTTTTGGTCACGAATCCTATCAGGAAGAAATAGATATAAACGCTGATGACTTCTACGACATGGTGAAAGAAGGTGGTGAGCTGCCGAAAACTTCGCAGCCTTCCACCGGTTTAATGACTAAAAAACTGGAAGAGCTGGCCCGCGATTACGACGCCGTGTTAGCTATTCATCTTTCAAGCGGCATCAGCGGCACTTTTCAAGGAATGATAGCAGCTGGTGATATGGTGGAAGGGATTGACGTTCATGTATTTGACTCTGAAATAAGTTGTCTTATGCAGGGTTTTTATGCTCTTGAAGCTGCCGAGCTTGCTAGTAATGGAGAGACACCTGAGCAAATTCTTAACCGCCTTGAGGTTATGAAGGAGTCAATGAAAGCGTACTTTATGGTGGATGATCTTACGCATTTACACCGTGGTGGCCGTTTGAACGGAGCTCAGGCGTTTGTAGGCAGTCTGCTGCAAGTAAAGCCTGTCCTCCATTTTGTAGATACAAAAATTGTTCCTTTTGAAAAAATTCGCACCAGAAAGAAAGCTCTTAAGCGCATCTTAACCTTGTTTGAAGAGTCTATTGAAGAAGGCGGAATGTATAAAGCCTGTATTATTCATGCTAATCGGTTGGATGAAGCTAAACAGATTAAGCAGGAAATTGAACAGCAGTTTGAAAATGTAGAGATCGAAGTCAGCTATTTTGGTCCAGTAATCGGCACGCATCTTGGTGAGGGGGCAGTCGGACTTGGATGGTACCGTCAAGCCTGAAGTAGAGCCTGTTTGTGAGACTCAAGCAGGCTCTACTTTTATATTAGGAAGGTGAAAGAATGCTGCAAACTCTGCGTACTTATTTTTCTGCTGATTTTGATTGGCTCCCCGATCTAGTAACGCCTCACTACTACCCTCAACTTGCCGGTAAACTCCTGCTGCATTATGAAATCCCTCTTGATGAACAGAATCTTATATCTGCTCTATCCCAAAACGTACTAATAAAAGTTCCTGGTCTGGAGCACCACTTCTGGGGCTTCCGCTGCCGGCGGTGCGGGAATAAGGAACAGCACCTATTCGCTGAGATCCCTCATGCTGCCTGCGGGAAAGCCTGTGTTTACTGCCGATGCTGTATTCAAATGGGACGAGTTATGGAATGTGAGCCTTTGTATTTCGGCAGTCCAAATGTGGCATGGCCCCGGTTTGAAAATCCATGCGCGTGGAAAGGAGAATTAAC
>NZ_JBAPTY010000096.1:0-6802 GCF_049282395.1 Halobacillus sp.
GGGAACTGGCAAGCCTCCTCAGTCGTTAACACTCCCTGTGGGGTCTCGCCTAGCTCCTTCTCCCACGGGAGTCTCGTCATTTCCCCACCAACCCAGCGATTTCTTGTGAACGGACCCTTCTAGAAGAGAAAGACCCTCCTACTTGATCTGGATTAAATGCTTTTATGATAGGCTATTGCCGGTATTTAACATCCTGTAAATAGGTACAAAACTACCTGGTCTAATTCCTCGAATACCTCAGCACGCAGGTGATGTTTGAAGTGGTTTCGATCGTCTGATTTGGCCAGGTCCGGAGGGGGGTGATGAAGACTCCTGTGGGATGAACATGATCGGTAAGATCCCGGAAGGCGAAGCCTGAGGAAGCTTACCACATGCCCACGGAAAGCGAATCGTTCCCCGGAGGACCTTTCCTGTCATAAATTATCTCGAAACTGAGTCTTCAACTATCCGGCCCTATTGCGTAATAAACCCTTATAAAAAATTAACCATCAACTATAACAGCCCCAAAAATTAAAGGATGTTATCACATGCAGACTTTATTAGGTGAAGAAGCGTATAATGTGATAGAATAACGTTAGATTTTTACTGAAAAGATGGAGGACAGATCATGAAAAAAGAATTTGCCGTGATAGGTCTCGGGCGGTTTGGCGGCAGTATCTGCCGTGAGCTTAGCCGTGAAGGCATGGAAGTATTAGCTTTGGACCTTGATGAAGATAAAGTGAACGAATATAGAGATATAGCGGCTCATGCTGTGATCGCCGATTCTACTGATGAGAACGTATTACGAGAACTTGGACTGCGTAACATTGACCACGTCATCGTGGCAATTGGAGATAACATCCAAGCGAGTATCCTCACCACTTTAATGTTGAAGGAATTGGGCATTAAAACAATTACTGTAAAAGCACAAAACGACTACCACGAAAAAGTACTAGCTAAAATTGGGGCTGACCACGTTGTTCACCCTGAGCGTGATATGGGTAAACGAATTGCACATAATATCATCTCCAACAATATACTTGATTACATTGAATTATCAGATGATCATAGTGTCGTAGAGGTTAAAGCAGGAAGCAAAATGAGCGGCCGCACTCTGGTGGATCTTGATATTCGTGCTGAGTACGGGTGTAACGTCGTAGCCATAAAAAGAAAGAAAGATGTCATTGTCTCTCCAATGGCAACAGAAGAAATCCGCGAAAATGACGTATTGATTGTCATCGGAGCAGATAAAGACATCAGTCGTTTTGAAAAAAATCTTGTAGTTGAGGACTAATCATCATCTTAAGAAAACCTGCCCGGCTGGCAGGTTTTTTTCTTAGCTTTTAAAAAAACAAATCATTTAATATGCCGTGTGAACTATTTGTAGTGATTTTTTAAAATAAAGTTCCCAATATTGAAAGAGTCGTTTTCTGCAGCGGCCCTTCCTTCCTTTATTTAATATCACTTTTTCTATACTTAAAAACGAAGCTCATATAATAATGAAGTGTGAGATATTTAACAAAAATTTGCTTGGGATAGACGAATAAACAATATTTGGTGGCAGTTTAGTTTACTTCTATAGCAAAAGGGAAATATAAAATGCTATAGACAATATTCATTGCACTAGGAAACTTAGGAAGGATGATACTTATGTTCGATCAACGTACAGGAGAAGTATTAACCCAGCAGTTAATTGATTGGGGAGTCAATCATATATATGGAATGCCAGGAGATTCTATTAATGAATTTATTGATGATATAAGAAAAAGGGAAGAGGAACTTTCTTTTATACAGGTGAGACATGAAGAGACAGGGGCACTTGCAGCTGCAGCTTATGCGAAGCTAACCGGAAAGCTGGGAGTCACGTTATCCATCACTGGCCCTGGTGCTATTCATTTATTAAATGGTTTATATGATGCAAAAGCGGACCAGGCGCCTGTGCTCGCCATTGTAGGCCATGTTCAAAGTGATCAGGTGGGCACGGGAGCGTTTCAGGAGCAGAATCTTGAGCGCATGTTTGATGATGTAGCGGTATTTAATAAAAGGGCTGCCTCACAGGAGCAGCTGCCGGATCTCCTGGACCAGGCCGTGAGGGAAGCTTACGCTAAAAAAGGTGTTTCTGTGCTGATTGTTCCTGATGATCTTTTTGCCGCAAAGCAAACGGACGATGTCAGGTTACGAGCAAGTAACCTATTTCAGCCGGAAATGATGCCTAAACAAAACCATATGATAGAAGCGAAGAAACTAATTGAGCAAGCAGAAAGACCAGTTATCTTAGCAGGTAAAGGAGCAGCTGGTGCCAGAGATGAATTAATGGCTTTTGCTGAAACCATTAAAGCTCCTGTAATCTTAAGTCTTCTAGCAAAAGGGGTCTTACCAGATCACCACCCTTACTGCCTCGGGCATACAGGGCAGATCGGAACGAAACCGGCTTATCATGCCATGAAAGAAACGGATCTGCTTATTCTTATAGGCACTCAATTCCCTTATCGAGATTTCCTGCCCGACCATGTAGATGCCATTCAACTTGATAACAAACCAGAGCACATTGGGAAGTATTACCCGATTAAATTAGGTTTAGCCGGTGATGCGAAAGAAACGATGGAAGCACTGTCACAAGGGATCACGACTATAGAAGAGCGTCCATTCCTTGAAAAATACCAGGAAAAAATGAAGAACTGGCATATTGCGCTTCAAGAGGAGAAGCGTTCTGAAGAGAATCCTTTACATGCGCCTCAAGTCATGTATGAACTCGAAAATCATATGGAATCTGGAGCTGTTATTTCCGGAGATGTTGGGAATGTAACGGTCTGGATTTCACGTTTTCTGCCATTTGTGGACCAGAAGTTTGTTATTTCCGGCTGGCTTGCCACCATGGGGAGCGGTTTACCGGGAGCGATTGCTGCGCAGCTTGCCTATCCAGAGAAACAAGTAATCGGTATTGCTGGAGATGGCGGCTTTTCCATGGTTATGCATGACTTTGTAACCGCGGTTAAATATAATCTTCCCATCAAGATCATCGTATTGAATAATAGTAAAATTGGTTTAATCAAATATGAACAAGCTCAAATGGGCCATGCCAATCATGCTACCAATTTAGGAGAAATGAACTTTGCAAAATTCGCTGAGTCCTGTGGAGGGCAAGGTTATCGGATTGAAAGCTACGAGGAGCTGGCACCAAAAATGAAGCAGGCTTTTGTATCCAACCAGCCGGTTATTATCGACGTAGCTATTGAAGATATGGCTCCGCTGCCGGGACATATCGACTATCAATCAGCCGTTAACTATTCTCAGTATATAGTTAAGAACTTTTTTGAGAATGGATCCTTAGAACTGCCTGATTTGAAAAAAGCTTTAAAACGATTATAAAACGCTCTAATTTATGAAAAAGAGAAACCAGGACTCGCTTACCTAAGGGTCAAATTTGAGCTGAAAAAAGTGTTGCTGCTAAACGTCATGACAATTTAGACAAGCATATGTTGTAGTCAACAGATCATTAAAAAACCCCCGCTGAATGAATCAGCGGGGGTTTTCGGTCTTATTATACTTCCATAATGATCGGAAGGATCATTGGACGTCGTTTTGTTTTTTCAAATAAGAATGGTGCAATGGTGTCTGTAATCTCATTCTTAATTTCAGACCACTGAGTCGTACGGCGTTCCATAACTTTTTCAACATGATTATTTACAAGTTTCTGCGCTTCTTTAATCAAATCTTCTGATTCTCTCATATAGACGAATCCGCGAGAGATGATATCTGGACCTGAAGCGACCTTGAACTCTTTCATGTTTATACTAACCACTACGATAACGAGGCCTTCTTCAGAAAGAATGCGTCTATCTCTCAATACGATGTTACCAATGTCGCCAATTCCACTTCCATCTACATATACAGATCCAGATGGAATCTTACCAGCGACCATCGCTTCATCTTTCCCAAGAGCTAATACATCACCGTTATCCATAACAAAGCAGTCTTCAGGTGCTAAATCACAATCATGACTTAACTTCGCATGTTCTTTCAGCATGCGATACTCCCCGTGGATCGGCATAAAGAAGCGTGGCTGAATCAGACGCAGCATCAGCTTCATTTCTTCACGGCTTCCGTGCCCTGAGGTATGAATGTCATTCAATGGGCCGTGAATAACTTCAGCTCCTGCACGATACAATTTATTAATCGTGCGGCTGACACTGATCGTGTTACCAGGGATTGGGGAAGAGGAGAACACGACGGTGTCGCCAGGCATAATTTGAATTTGACGGTGAGTTCCATTGGCAATACGGGATAGAGCTGCCATTGGTTCACCTTGAGAGCCGGTACACAGGATAACCACTTCATTGGCCGGAAGACGATTAATTTGCTGCGCATCAATGAAAGTATCTTTAGGTGCGCGGATATAACCGAGCTCCTGTCCAATACGGATGGATGATTCCATACTGCGTCCAAAAACGGCAACTTTTCTACCGTTTTTAACTGCCGATTCCACAACTTGCTGTAACCGGTGGATGTTTGAAGCAAAGGTTGCAAATATCAAACGTCCGTCTACACGTGTGAATATATCATCAATACTTTGTCCAACTACACGTTCTGACTTGGTAAAGCCAGGTACTTCACTATTCGTACTATCTGATAACAGGGCGAGAACCCCTTCTTTTCCAATTTCAGCCATACGAGCTAAATTTGCAGGTTCTCCGACAGGTGTGAAATCAAATTTAAAGTCTCCGGTATGAACAATGTTACCCGGAGGTGTTTTCACAACGATTCCGTATGAATCGGGAATGCTGTGGGTGGTACGGAAAAAGGATACTGATGTTTTGCGAAACTTAATTACATCATCTTCCTGAATCGTATGCATCTTCGTGTTACGAAGCAAACCATGCTCATCCAGCTTATTTCGAAGTAAGCCAGCGGCAAGTTTACCAGCATAGATTGGAATGTTGATTTCCCGTAATAAATAAGGGATCCCGCCGATATGATCTTCGTGACCATGCGTGATAAAGAGCCCTTTAATTTTATCCTGATTTTGAACTAAATAGGTATAATCAGGAATAACATAATCAATTCCCAGAAGTTCATCTTCAGGGAATTTAATACCTGCATCAATGAGGATGATTTCGTCTTGAAACTGAACGCCGTATGTGTTTTTTCCAATTTCGCCGAGACCGCCAAGGGCAAATACGGCTGTTTGGTCATTTTTTACGAATTTCATGCGTTACAGATTCTCCACTTGATAATCTTCGGATTGCTGTTCATAAGCCAGGTGATCCTCATTAAGCACCTGGATATATTCAATGTTAAATCCTTTATTAGCCAATTTTTCACGAACTCTTCTTTCGGTTTCCGCTTCTACGTACATGGCTTGAGTACGTTCACGGACAGGAACTTCTTTCGCCAGTTCCTGATATAATACTTTGTATATCATTACATTATCGCTCCTAACTAGATATAATTTCCACATTCTTGTCCTGTCATTAATAATAGCACGTTTAATTATCGTATGGTAATGATAACGGTAGTTGAACTAGCTTTTGGAGCCATCCGGCCAGTGGGCTCTAAGCATATGTTTTACGTTCCATCAATTTTTTCCAACGTTTTTTCAGCTTTCTTAACAATCGCTTCATCATGGTGAATCCATCCCCTTCCACTGATGAAAAAAGCACTAAAACGTTAACCGCCCAATCCCTGTTACTACTAGTATAATACGGTTTGATTAAGAATGAAACATTTACATAGTAGAATTTATTATTATGGTTTGTTTTTCTTCTCAAATTTATCCTCTCGTGCTACAGTATAGCCAAACAATCAACTTAATTATGATGGGATAACCAAATAGTTATGGAATACAGAGATGGAGGAACTTTTATGGACAAGAAAATCGCCTTTTTCGATATCGATGGCACATTACTCAATCATCAAAAACAATTGCCAGAAGAAACAAAAGAAGCTGTAAAACGACTGCAAAATTCTGGCGTTTACTGCGCAATAGCTACAGGACGTGCACCATTTATGTATGAAGAAATACGGGAAGAGCTTGGAATCGATTCCTTTGTAAGTTTTAATGGTCAGTACGTCATATTTGAAGGGGAAGTAGTCTACAAAAACCCCCTTTCCGAAAGGTACTTGGAAAAGTTACATGAACATGCGCAAGAAAACAATCATCCCATGGTTTTTATGAACCATGAAACCATGAGAGCTTCCGAGCAAGGACATTCTCATATTGAAAAAAGCCTGGGTTCGCTTCATTTCGACTATCCTCAGGTAGATGAGTCTTTTTATAAAGGCCGGGAAATCTTCCAATCCCTTCTGTTCTGTCAGGGAGGAGAAATTGAGGATTACAGAGGGGCCCATAAGGCGTTTGATTACATCCGTTGGCACCCTTACTCCTGTGATGTTTTACCAGGGGGAGGATCAAAAGCTGAGGGAATCAAAAAAATGATTGAAGCAGCTGGTCTTCGAATGGAGGATTCCTTTGCATTTGGAGATGGATTAAACGATATTGAAATGCTGCGGGAAACTGGTACAGGTGTAGCAATGGGAAACGCTGTTCCCGAAGCTAAACAGGTTAGTGATATGGTAACCGCCGATGTAAACGAAGGCGGATTGGTAAAAGCCATCTACGACCTTGGACTAATAAAGCCCCGCTCATGATTATGAAGTATTGATATTGAAGTAAAGCTCCCGATACTGGAAGACTCAGTTTTTAGACGATTAGATCCGTTACTAAAATGGGGGGAGGGTTGGTTGGGAAATAACTCGCTTTCCTGTGGGGGAACTGGCAAGCCTCCTCAGTCGTTTTCACTCCTTGTGGGGTCTCGCCTAGATC
>NZ_JBAPTY010000097.1:0-4856 GCF_049282395.1 Halobacillus sp.
GGGACGATGTAGACTCCTGTGGGATGAACATGATCGGTGAGATCCCGCAGGGCTTTTAAGCCCGAGGAAGCTCACCTCATGCCCACGGAAAGCGAAATCGTCCCCCTCCTGACCTTCCGCTCAACAAATATCTCGAAACTGAGTCTTCAATAAACGGGTGCTTTTCTTTAGAAACCAGCCCTAAGAGACAAAAACAGGTAACAAAAAAGACGACGCTTAGCGCCGTCGTCTTATTTAATCAAGTTGGGAAATCCCTGCTGTCTAAGCGTTTCAAATAGAATGATGGACACCGTGTTAGCAAGGTTCAGAGAACGTACTTTTCCCGTCATGGGAACACGAAGACAGCGATCTTCCAAGCCTTCGAGAAGTTCATTCGGAATCCCATCACTTTCCCGTCCGAAAACAAAGAACAACTCTTTTTCAGGAGACGCAAAATCGAATTCTACATACGACTTAGTACCAAAATTCTCTATATAATAATAGTCCCCTTCAGGATAAGCTTCATATAAATCTTCAATTGAATCATGATAATGAATCGTTACGTCATGCCAATAATCCAGCCCTGCCCGCTTCAGCATCCGGTCCTCTGTAGAAAAGCCAAGCGGCCGGATTAAATGAAGTACGGAATTCGTAGCTAGACACGTACGAGCGATGTTTCCTGTATTTGCAGGAATTTCAGGTTGAAACAAAACAATATGGTTCGGCATTCCATTCACCTCAGTCTAATCTTAGTCAACTAGACTATTATACCATACCGATCAGTCACCAATCCGAAAAAATTTATACTGGATAGAGGGGGTATAAGCGGTAGAATCTTCATAAGCCCAGTAGCGATGCCGGCTGTTTGATGTATGAGCATTAACAAGCGGCATACCATCTTTGTTTTTTTTCACAACAATTGTATTATGGTCAAAACGACCGTCCCCTTCGAAATCATAGCAGATCACATCTCCAGGAGACAGTTCATGAGCGGAAGACACTTCTGTAGCGGTCAGCCCCTGCCTTGCGCCGCTTAAGTACCATCTAAAAGCATGGGCGACTGCCCAGCTGTAGCTCCAATTACTTCCACTGTACCACCAGCCCCTGCTGCGGTTAGAGGCTCCCCATACCGGTGCTCCTCCAGCTCTTAGGCATTGCGAAATGTAATTCGTACAGTCCACGTCAAAATGACGATAAGCCGGGTTATATGAATCCCACCACCTTTCAGCGTAGCGAACCGCATCCCTGCGGTTGTATGTAAAAGGGGCGCGCTGTCTCGCTTCTTTATCGCCAAATTCAGGTAAACAGGGATTTGTCTCAGAAGAAATCGTTTCAGTTTGTATGATATGATGCTTAACCTTACCCCCCTCGAACCACACCCTTCCCTCATAAATTCCTTCTTCTAAATAAAAGTGCCGGTGATCTTTTAGAAGAAGAGAAAGACTGAGCATATATCGCAGGGTGCTCTGCTTCTCATAGGCACACCTGTGGTAAGGCTTTAATCTGAAAGTTGCACGCTCGATCCGAATGCCCTGACTCTCTAAACTCTTCACCTTGTTATGAAGCCACTTTTCATCTTCCTGCTCCAATAGTCGGCTCATGATTCTTTCCCAATAATTCTGTATTTGATTGGTTTCCCGCATAACCCTTCCCCCTTCCTTTCATCCTATGAAAAAAAGGGACGGTCCATACAAAAAAAGACGCCTCCCGCAGGAGACGACTAGTTCGTAAACGGTACGACCGTATGTTGTTTTTCAAAATCAAGTAAGTGACGCTTCTTCTCGAGACCACCTGCGTATCCCACCAGCTTGCCGTTACTTCCGATCACCCGGTGACAGGGTACAACGATAGCAAATGGGTTTTGGTTCACAGCACCTCCGACCGCTCGAATGGCCTTCGGAGAAAGCATTGTGGAAGCAATTTCTTTATAGGAGCGTGTTTCGCCATAAGGTATTTGATTAACCAGTGTTCTCCAGACACCGCGTTGAAAATCTGTTCCATAGCAAATCAAAGGAATTGAAAATTGCGTTCTTTTTCCATCAAAGTATTCGTTTAATTCTTCTTTTGTCTGCCTGACATACTTCTGCTCAGGATCATAAACGAATTCACCTCTGAGTAAGTGCTTCTTTTTCCAGGATTGATAGGCGGAATGACGTTCTTCAAATTCGCCGAAATCAATACGACAAACTCCCTCATCATTCGCTAAAACCGTAATAGGTCCGAGAGGAGTTATAAAAGAATCATAATATAAAAAAGACCTATGGTTCATAGATTAAATCCCTTCTTTTACAGTTTTTTCTATTATACAAAAACCTTGTTCATAAGAAAAGTAGATTTGATTATATTTTTTCAAATCGAAGTCCTTTTTCCATTTCATAAACGACCTGTTCATCTTCCTCATTTATCATAGCATCCTTAATGGCCGTAAAACAATCGGATGTTCCGATTTTTCCAAGCCCCCAGGCCGCGGTTCCTCTAATGACGGGCCTCGGGTCTTCATTCATTAATCGAATTAACTCACTTATAGACGTCTCATCCCGGTAATGAGCAAGGGCCAATATCACATTTCGCTGAATTGGTTTCTTGCCTCGCCACGATCCGGAAATAGATCCGAATTTCTCTTTGAACTGGCGGTTTGAAATGGACAGAAGCGGTGTCAGCTTCGGTTTAACAACCTCAGGATCCGGCTCAAATTCCTCATGATGATGAAAATCTTTCTTTCTATTAATCGGACAGACTGTCTGACAAGTATCACAGCCGTATAGACGGTTGCCGATTTTACTTCGGAATTCATCTGGCAGGAAGTCTTTCGTCTGTGTCAGAAAAGCGATACAGCGCTGGGCATTTAATTGACCGCCCTGAACAAGAGCGCCAGTTGGACACGCATCCACGCATATATTACAATCCCCGCAGCCTTCCTGGACCGGCTCATCAGGAGCAAATGGGATATTCGTTACAAGTTCCGCTAAATATACATATGATCCGAACTCAGGAGTAATGATCGCGCAATTCTTACCGCTGAAACCGATTCCTGCCCGTTCCGCTACGGCGCGGTCGGACAGTTCACCCGTATCCACCATCGATTTTAGCTCCACGTCCGGAAACAGTTCCTGTAAATAAGCTCCTAACTTATTAAGTCGGTCTCGTAGTACAGTATGGTAATCTTCGCCCCAGGAGGCCCTGCAGAACAATCCCCGCCGGTCTCCTTTTTTGCTTTTAGGAGCGTCGTGCATTTTGGAAGGGTAAGCCATCGCGATGGAAATGATCGACTGAGCACCTGGAAGCAGGCGTCCTGGTTCCGTCCGTTCATCTACATCGCCTTTTTCAAATCCGGACTGGTAGCCAAGAGCCTCCTGCCGCTTAAGCCTGGCTTTTAATTCGCCAAACACATCGGCTGAGGCAAAGCCTATTTTATCAATCCCAATTTCCTTACTATACGCTATCACCTGTTCTTTAAGCTCATGATAATCCATCGCGGCTCCTCCTTCCTATCTGATATCTTTTACTTTCGCGGTTCTTATCCGATTTAACGTTGCCGCTATTTCAAAACGGCGCGGGCGTGCAATCTCGCCAGGGTGCTGATCTTTAAATGGAGCAAACGAAGCCAATCCCTTCTCATCAAACTGCTTTTCAATCTGATCAAGAAGGTCATTTAGCGATTGCTCTGTTTTCAAACTTCCTTTTTTATCTAAATTCAGAATAACATCCGCAATCATGCGTGTCTGGGATGGGTCTACGAGCTGCTCCACTCCGTCCAGATTAATTTCTGTCTGTCCCATAAGGATCGTCGTCTTTCCTTTTGCTTGGACCTTCTCTTTCTTCCCTTTTCTCGTCTGAAGACTGGAAGCTGAAAACGCACGTGCCGGAACAGCACCGAACTTCTCATCCTCAGTGGTCGCCCGGCTGCTTGGGTACTTGCTGGCAATATCTTTCGCTTTCCCGGTAACATTATAAGGTACATATTGGTCCATCATCAGGACATCATCGGCAACCTGGAAATAGTCGCCGGATCCACCCATGACG
The DNA here is from genome assembly GCF_049282395.1 of Halobacillus sp. NCBI lineage: Bacteria > Bacillati > Bacillota > Bacilli > Caryophanales > Bacillaceae > Halobacillus > Halobacillus sp. The sequence goes on from NZ_JBAPTY010000097.1 coordinate 4,003, forward strand.
AGAATCGTAGAAACATCCAGATCATCACGCATCTGCTTAATTTTATCAATAAACGGCGTAATCGGTTCTTTTTCTTTCACGACAAGCTCCTGCATCCGCTCATCACGGATCATGAAGTTCGTTGCACTTGTATCTTCATCAATTAACAGCGTTTTAGCTCCGGCTTCAAGGGCTTCAATGACATTAGCCGCCTGCGAAGTACTTCCGCTGGCATTTTCCGTTGAGAACTGAGTCGTATCTGTGCCATGTGGAAGGTTTTTGATAAATGGTGAAATGTCCACACTTGTTACCTGCCTGCCGTCTTCTGCTCTAACTTTTACAGCAGCAGGATCTGTCATCACGTATTCTCTGCCATCCCCTTTGATATGAGGATACACGCCTCTTTCCATCGCGTTCAACAGGGTACTTTTACCATGATAACCGCCGCCTACGATCAATACAATCCCTTTCTTAACCGCCATGCCTGTCAGCGGCTCCTCTCTGTGAGGGATAGAAAAGGAGACCCGGTTCTCTTCTGGACTTTGAAATGGCACGGCTTTTTTCATTGGACGTTCGCTGATCCCGCTCTCGCGAGGAAGGACAGCTCCATCAGCCACAAACGAAATCCAGTCATTCTTTTTCATCTCTGCCTGAATCGCTTCATGCTGGTCGGCCAATTGACAGGCCTCTTCAATTTCTTCATCCTTAATGGAAAAAACAGAATGCTGAATAATCTCAGGAATGACTTTGAAGAAGAGCTTGTCCGCTTCCTTGCCATTAATACGGCGTCCATTAGCTGGGAGGCCGATCGTGAGGCAAACCGTCATATCTTCTGGGTTCAGGTTGACTGCGGCCCGGTCCAGAATCTCCTGACC
>NZ_JBAPTY010000098.1:0-4553 GCF_049282395.1 Halobacillus sp.
TTTACAAAAAGGTCAATGACTTCTCCGCCTGTTAAATTCGGCCATAGATTCACATCTCCCGGAACGTAAGCCAGGCGTTTATGAATCTCCACAGCATCTTTCCAAGCATCCATTCCGAAGATTTCAGCTTCTCCTTCTGTTGCTTTTAACATGCCGAGCAGAACACGAATGGTCGTGGATTTACCCGCTCCGTTCGGACCGATAAAACCATACACCTCTCCTTTATTCACCTCGATGTTCACTCCATCAAGCGCTTTGAAATCACCGAATTTTTTGGTGAGCTGTTTGGTACGTAGTACAGACATGATCCATCCTCCTTTTTGTAAAAGCGTATTATTTATAAAAAGAGTGCTTCAGAACTTCAATATAACGATCAAGCTCCTGCAACGTTTCCTCCAGGTCCATCTCATCGAGGCTCAAGCCCTTAAATTTAGCCTGCTGTTTGTTAGCAAACCCTTCCATCGACCAACTGATAATTTCGATGATCTTGGAAACGTCCATATCTTCTCTAAACTTCGACAGGTCTATATCCTGTAGCATTTCACGGTAATGGTGATTAATGAATTTTTCTCTTCGGCTTTCCAGTTCCACTCTCAGGTCTTGCGCATTTTCAGTGAAGGCTGCATTAAGAAAATTAAATACATTTGGATATTGATAAAACAGCTTGATCTTCAACGAAGCCATTTGACGATGCCGGGTAAATATATCTTTATTTTCCCAATCGACTTTTCCTTGGACCTCCGTTAAAAACAAGTCTACGAAGTAATCGTAAATCATAAGGTATAACTCTTTTTTATTTGAAAAGTAATGAAATAGAAGCCCTTTGGAAATTCCGGCTTTTTTTACAATCTTATTAGTAGATGTATTTTTATATCCGTTTCCAGCAAATTCTTCCATTGCTGCATTTAAAATTCGATCTTGTTTATCTTGATCCAAAGCAAGGAATTTTGGTTCCATATCATCCCTCCAGCTATTATTGACCAGTCCGGTCAATTACATCTTACTCCTATTGACCATGTTGGTCAACATAAATTTTAATTCAACATTTTAGTTTTTATTCCAAAAAATTCCACCTCAGGTCATCCAGAATCTGGATGACCTGAGGTGGAAGTTTATGCCTTATTTCTTTCCCATCCTTCTACGTCTTTCAGGGAGCTTTGGCCGTTTTGATGTTTATGCTTAATCACGGAAAATGTTCCATCCGTCTCCAATACGACAGCTTCCGTTTCTTCTACGGATGCCAGACCATCAGCTCTAATCGCCTGCCTCACTTCATCTTTCTTCACGCGCTCTTTCTTAAGGGCTTTCTCCATATACTGCCCGTGATACAGAAGCAGCTGAGGTTCTCCTTTAATGAGGGAAGTAAAACCTTCGGACCGGACTTCAAGCCAAGTTACGGCAAATTGAAGGACAATCAGCATGCCCAGTCCAGTAAGCCCCTCTACAATCGTCATTTTGTTCGATAACATGACCGAGGCGACCACCGAGCCAATCGCTACCGTAATGACCATATCGAACATATTCATTTTCGATAAAGTCCTTTTCCCTGAAATTCTCAGCATAAAAATTAACGCTGGATAGACGGTGAGCGCCATGATGATGATTCGTACCACACCGCTCCACCCATTAAACAACATACAATCCCCTCTCTCCTTTTCTACCAATATCATCCGAATTCCACAAAAAACCAGCAGAAAAACTTTTCGCGCATAAAAAGGAGTCTCTGCGATCGTCAGAGACTCCTTACTCAATTATTGCTTTGCCATCATTTTATAGTATTTGTAAAGCGCCTGTGTTCCATCATTGCTGCCGCCTGCTTTACTCAGCTCGTCATAAAGCGATTTTGCAAGCTTAAGACCGGGAACCGGCAGTTCCATCTGATCCGCTGACTGAATGGCAATTTCCATATCTTTAATAAAATGCTTCACGTAAAAGCCTGGGTCAAAATTATCGTCGATCATTCGAGGTCCCAGATTGGATAGCGACCAGCTCCCTGCTGCTCCGAACTCTATTGACTGCAGCACCGTTTTCGGATCTAATCCGGCTTTTTCAGCATACGTAATGGCTTCGACCACGCCCATCATATTGGAGGCAATTGCAATTTGGTTGCACATTTTAGTATGCTGCCCGGCTCCTGCTGGTCCTTGAAGCACCACATTCTCTCCCATTACTTGAAAGACAGGAAGCAATTTCTCAAATTGCTCTGTTTCTCCCCCAGCCATGATCGTTAGTTTTCCCTGCTTCGCCCCCGTGTCTCCTCCGGAAACCGGAGCGTCATAGGCGTGAAGACCACGCTCTTTTGCTTTTTTGTATATGTCCTCAGCCAGCTGTGGAGAAGAGGTCGTCATGTCGACCAAGTACGAGCCTTCTTTTGCATTATGTATAATACCATCTTCCCCAAAGTACACTTCTTTCACATCTCTTGGATAGCCCACCATCGTAATCATGATATCTGCTTCTTTAGCAAGCGCGGCCGGATTTTCCTGCCACTCTGCCCCTTCGTTCAACAATTCTTCAGCTTTCTCTTTCGTTCGTGTAAACATCTGTACAGGGAAACCTGCCTTCAATAGATTGCGGACCATACTTTTCCCCATTACGCCTGTTCCAATAAAGCCAATGATTGGTTTCGACATATCATTTCATTCCCTTCTAATTGTTGTTAAATTGAGTATATCAACTATGACTTTGGAAAGACAGAATATGGATTTATTAAAAAAGGACGTTTCCTGCGTAAGAAATCGTCCTTTCATTTATTATTTAATTAATTTAAGCAGTTCTTCATTAAACTTCTCTTTCTGGTCGTAAATCAAACCATGACCACTGTTTTCAAAGGAAACAAGCGTCGCTTGATCGATCCCTTCCTCTAATTGTTTAGAAAATTGATAGTCACAGATTTCGTCATTGGTTCCGTGTAGCAGCAGCGTAGGAACGTTAATAGAGCTTAGCTCATCGCGAAGATCTTCATCACGCAGCGATTCAGCACTTGCAATGGTACCATAGGAAGAAGCTTCAAGAGCCAGACCAAGGAACCATTCTTTAAGCGGTTCTGAGATTTGTGAATAATAGAAGTTGCTGCCGAATTCCGTTAAAGCAGCAGGACGGTCATTTTGAATCGCGTAAATGAGTCCGTTGACGTCTTCTTTTTTCATACCATATGGATAACCGTCACGCTGGGTGAAGCTTGGTGCTGCTGCTCCGGCCAGAATTAATTGACCCAGTTGGTCGTTCGCATACTTCGAAGCGTAGCGGATGCTGATTGGTCCGCCCATAGAGAATCCTAGCAGGAAGAAGTTCTCGAGCTTCAATTCCTCAACTACGACTTTAATGTCATGGGCAAAGGTATCGTAATCATAGCCAAATGCGGGTTTGTCCGATTGGCCATACCCTCTCAGGTCAATGCCGATGAAGCGGTAGCCTTGCTTTGGCAGCTCGTTCATCTGGTATTCAAACATTTTGTGATTCAATGGCCAGCCGTGAATAAAAACGATCGGCTGTCCTTCGCCTATATCTTCTACAAATACGTTAACCCCTTGCTCTACTTCAATAAATTTACCCATAGTATTAAAACTCCTTTTCAATGATTGTAACTAAATATTCCCATAAGCAGAACAAATAAAACGCACACGGGTTCTGACTTCAAAACTTCCTCTCGAATTTTTATGGTTATAGAATCAGGCGCATTCACCCATACTAGTAATAATAAAATCACTTAAGATGGGATGGAAACTTATGAACGGAAAATACGTAATTTATCATCAGGTAACCGGCGGCGTTATTAAAAAAGCAACCATCTACGCGCCTCATCGGGAAACCGCTAAAAAAACCTATTTAGCTAAAAACCCTAAAGCAAAGATCACTCACGTACTCACGGTCTAATTTAATTTTTCCGATAAAAAGCAATCAAGCTGGCTCACTCAGGACCCAGCTTGATTGCTATGCACGTTACACTATATTTTAAGAATGGAAATCCAGACCGGACTGCACTTCCTCAATGTAACCGGCGCGAATGACATAATCCCCGAAATGCTCATTCTCCTGCCGCTCTTTCGCGTATTCGAACAGCATTGGTTTGATCGTTCCTAGAATCTCTTCTTCGCCAATGTTTTCCTTATACAGCTTATTCAGGCGATTTCCTGTGAAGCCGCCGCCTAAATACATATTATATTTGCCGGGTCCTTTTCCAATAAAACCGATCTCACTGAGCGCCGGGCGTGAACAGCCGTTAGGGCAGCCGCTCATCCGAATGACAATTTCTTCATCCTGAAGACCCGCTTCGTCAATCACGTCATCCATCTTATCAATTAAGGATGGCAGATAGCGTTCTGATTCCGCCATCGCAAGTCCGCACGTTGGAAAAGCGACACAAGCCATGGAATTTCTGCGCAGAGCGGAGTTGTAACGCCCGTCGGTCAAACCGTACTGTTCCACTAGCTCATCAATTTCCTGCTTTTTATCTTCTTCCACGCGGGCAATGATCACGTTCTGGTTTGGTGTCAGGCGGAATTCGCCCTCATGAACTTTTGCGATTTCACGAAGGCCTGTCATAACCCGGG
>NZ_JBAPTY010000099.1:0-8840 GCF_049282395.1 Halobacillus sp.
CCAATAGGTGCAAGCATCAGGGGCGATGCATATGTATGACCGAATAACTCGACTTTTAAATCGCGACTTTCTACGTTTCTAAGCATTCTCGGGACAATCTTCCATTTCTTGAATGCCTCGAGATTGGCATCCATCGTGCTTTCTCCGCCGGCCCCTCCAGCTATGTAATCATAAGGCCCATCTTCCAGTACCTCTCTTGCGAGTTTTTCCCACTCTTCATAAACGACGGGAAGTCTGTCTGGATCCGGATCGGGCATCGTCTGGTAGATCTTGAACTGAATCTGATTACCGAAGTTCGACATCACGCATTTCCTCCTTATAATTTACACAATATGGTTATGTACTCAGTTTACCACACCTTATGAATGCGTTTACAAAAAGATAGGCTCTGGTAAATCTATATATTGATTTTATTAGAGATAAGCTCCCGTTTGTTGAAAACTCAGTTTCGAGATAAACCGGGTCCGTTACGATATGTGGAGAAGGGCTGGTGGGGAAATAGCTCGCTTTCCTATGGGGGAACGGTGAGCTTCCTCGTTCGTTTCACTCCCTGCGGGATCTCACCTAGTCCCTTCTCCCATGGGAGTCTCGCCATTTCCCCACCAACCCAACTATGATGTTGCGAACGGAACCTGCCAGTAGAAAAAGCGGGAACCTTAAATCGTCTTAAATGCTTCTATAGCGGCGTTTATAGAGTCGGTGCTTAGCGTTGATCGCATAGGTTATTCTTCCTCATATGAAGGCATTTACGTAAAGGATTTCGAGCTCTCCATGATCGCAAAGGAGCGGAAGGGAACGGCGAAGACTCCTGCGGGATGAACATGATCGGTGAGATCCCGGAAGGCGAAGCCTGAGGAGGCTCAGCACAGAAGAAGTTCGACTAAGACCGCCACGTCCTGTGGCAACGTCGAACGACCCTGCGTCGTGCAGGGCCGGAAAGCGAGCCGTTCCCTGGAGTCCCTTTCTCCACCCAATATCTCGAAACTGAGTCTTCCATAATCCGGCCCTTTAGTTGAATAAGTCTCCTAGACACATTACCGCTAAAGATTATCAACTTCCGAAAAATTATACCCGCCAATTTCAGCCTCAAGGCTGAATTAAATTCCTTCTGCAGTTCATCGTGGCATTCCCTTATCCGCTATACAATAAATGTAATCCAATTATAAAGGCGTGATGAAAATGTCATCAGTAAACGAAGCTACGGTTCGTGAACGTACGGACGATCTCCAGGAAGAAAGTACACCTTCCGTTTTTAAAAACCGCAACTTCCTATTATTATGGGGAGCTGCTCTTTTATCCAGTTTCGGTATTTCGTTCTTTTTATTTTCCCAAAGCTGGTATGTGGTCAATGTTTTGAATCTTGAAGCTTCCCTTGGGCTCATTTATATCGCAGCCAGCATCCCCCGCCTTCTATTTATGATCATTAGCGGTACAGTGGCGGACCGATACGATAAGACGAAGATTATGTTTCTATCAGATTTTATAAGAGGACTGTTATTAGCCGGGCTTGTGCTGTGGTTTCTGTTCGGTAGTATTACCCTGTGGACATTCGTCGGGTTTGCTTTTTTCTTCGGAATATTAGACGCCTTCTTCTGGGCAGCTGAGAGTGCCATTATTCCATCGATTGTTCAAAAAGAAAACCTGACTCGAGGTAACTCTATTATCCAGATGACCAATCAGACCTCCTTTATTCTGGCACCTATGCTTGCAGGCGTGCTCATTGCTTATGGCAATTATGAAATCGTATTTGCAGTGACGGCCGCCATGCTGCTTACAGCCAGTCTATTGGTTATTTCTATGAAGCCGAAAAAAGACGCAGAGATGGAGGCGAATAAAAATAAGAAATTCTGGCAGACCTTCAGGGAAGGAGTCGCCTATGTTAAAGACTCGCGCTTACTCACCCTTATCGTATTAGCCACTATATTTCTAAATCTCTTCATCGTTGGACCGATGACGATGGGTCTCCCTTTATTTGTTAAAAATATTCTGGAAGGTACGGCAGTGGATTTCAGCTTTCTTGAAGCTGGTTTAGCGGGTGGAATGCTCGTTGGCTCCATCGTGATCGGAAGTTTAAATGTGACCAGAAAACGAGGGAAAATAACCCTTCTGACGCTGGTCCTTTCAGGCATCGCCTTTATAGGGCTGAGCTTCACGGCAGAACTGTGGCAAAGCATGGTCATGCTCGGATTATTTGGGACCTTTCTCTCTATATCCAATATCTCTTCCATATCAGCAATTCAAAGTATTATCGAAGAAAAGGTGCTGGGGCGTGTGATGGGGCTGATTTCCTTAGCATCCATGGGGCTCATTCCTGTCAGTTATGCCCTTACCTCTGCTGTACTCTCTTTAGGAATATCCATTCACCACATCATGGCCGCCGGCTCTATATTGGTTACTTTATTTGCCTCCTTTGTATTTCTGACCTTTACAGAATTGAGAGAACTTGATTGACGAAGAACGCCAGCTCTATAAAAGCCGGCGTCTTTGTTTTTTCACTCCTATATCTAAAAAATGCGCCTTTCCGGAAATGGAAAGGCGTTACCCGTATGTTATTTCATTACTAAGACTGGACATTTCGCATGCTGCACGATGTTATTACTTACGCTTCCAAGGAAAATCCGCTTCACATTGCCAAGCCCTCTGCTTCCGACAATAATCATATCAATTCCCTCTTTTTCAGCGTAGGCACATACATCTTCCCCTGGGTTATTCTCAAGCTCCCCTACAAGCACATGCGTGACGATCGTAATGTTTTCACCTTCATTTTCTTCTTTAATCGCTACTAGTTCATTCTCATACTTCTTAGCCATTTCATCCCCAATACTTTTAGAGAGGGCGGCATTTGTAAATGGACCAGTCGGCTTGACGACAGACACAACATGAATTTCTCTGTCTACTGATTCAAGAGCATGGCTTTTTGCTTCCTTCACGGCCTGTTTGCTAGGTTCACTGCCATCATAAGCAACGAGGATTTTCTTAGTCATAGGAAAACCTCCATTCAAGTATATGCATTTCTTCTACACTACTATTTTACCATGTTTGAAAGCGTTTTCCTAACATCCAGACAAAGATTCATATAAATTCCATCAAACCGTCACAAAATATACATTAAGGGGTATATTGTTTTTTCTGCTAAGAAGGGGTAATATGAAATTATCATTCACATTGTGAAATAAATCACATAATGTTAAGTAAGGTGAAGATAAAGGAGAGATGATGATGGGCAGAAAAATTATTATTGTAGGTGGAGTAGCAGGCGGGGCTACAGCAGCAGCGAGACTTCGCCGTTTAAGCGAAGAAGATGAAATTATTGTACTTGAAAAAGGAGAATACATTTCATATGCCAACTGCGGGCTTCCTTACTATATTGGCGGCGTAATTACAGATCGTGATGCCTTGCTGGTACAAACTGTAGAAGGCATGTCCAAAAAATTCAAGTTAGATATTCGGAATCTAAGTGAAGCCGTAGAAATCGATCGTGAATTACAAACCTTGGCCATCAAAAACCTAAAAACCGGCGCCGTATATAAAGAGAGCTATGATAAATTGATTCTTTCTCCAGGAGCCAGACCCATTATTCCGAATCTGGAAGGATACAAGGAAGCAGCCAATATCTTCACCTTACGATCTGTCCCCGACACGGACCAAATCAAGCATTGGATCGATGAGCGAAAAGCTCAGGAAGCCGTAATCATTGGCGGGGGCTTCATTGGTCTTGAGATGGCTGAGAATTTAATGCACCGCGGGATTAAGGTCAGCCTTGTAGAGTTAGGAAATCAAGTCATGTCTTCACTGGATTATGAAATGTCAGCTATCGTTTACCAGGAACTCCTGGATCAAGGGGTAAATGTAATACTAGAGGATGGAGTTAAAGCATTCCGTGATCAGGGAAGCACAGTGGAACTGCAAAGCGGACAGCTCCTCTCAAGCGACCTGACGATTCTCTCTATAGGTGTTCGGGCTGAGAACGAACTCGCTAAGACTGCCGGGCTTTCTACTGGCAAGCGCGGCGGGATTATCGTCAATGAACATCTTCAAACCGAGGATAAGAACATTTATGCTATTGGCGATGCCATCGAAGTAAAAGATTACATTCAGCAGACTCAAACCATGGTGCCTCTTGCCTGGCCCGCCAACCGCCAGGGAAGACTCGTAGCGGATCATATTCATGGAAAAGCGGTGTCTTATAACGGCACACTCGGAACGTCTGTTGCCAAAGTGTTCGATCTAACTGTGGCAGCTACTGGTAACAATGAAAAATTACTAGACCAACTTGGCATCCCGTTTGAAGCTGTCCATGTTCACCCTTCTTCAAACGCTTCCTATTATCCTGGAGGACGCCCTCTTTCACTCAAATTACTCTTTGATCCAAATACAGGAAAAATATTTGGAGCCCAGGCAGTTGGAGTCAAAGGAGTCGAAAAACGGATCGACGTTATTGCTACAGCGATTAAAGGAAACTTAACGGTTGAAGATTTAGCCGATCTGGAACTTTCCTATGCTCCTCCCTATTCATCTGCGAAGGATCCAGTAAACATGGCAGGATATGTAGCCGCGAATATAGTAGATAAGGAACTGAGCGTTGTTCATTACGACAAAATCGATGAAATTGTAGCCTGGGGCGGAATTCTACTGGATGTAAGAGAGCCGGAAGAAAGAGAACGCGGCTTTATCCAAGGATCCATTAACATCCCATTAGGGCAGCTGAGAGAAAGACGGCATGAATTACCTAAGAACCATCCTATTTACGTGACATGCCAGGTGGGAATGCGTGGATATTTAGCCGTTAAAACATTGATGAATTATGGGTATCAGGCTGTTAATCTAAGTGGTGGATATAAAACATATGAAATGGTTCAAAGGATTAAAAATAAAGAAGCAGTCCCGCTTTAAAAGAAAGTGGCAGCCCCTGGCAGGCTGCCTTTTTTTCTTAAGCAAGTTTATAAATCTCCATGTTCCAAAAGAAATAGGAAAAAACTATTAAAAAACTAGAAGAAATATAGTAAAGTTACATAATGGATTTATAAAAAATAGGAGGATTATATCATGGGGAAACTATTTAAAGGGTGTTTAACATTAATCGGTGCGGTAGTCGTGATCGTTATAATTATTGCGATCTTTGCGACAAGCGGCGATGATAACACAAGCGAAAGCAATTCAAGCGACCAGGAACAAACACAAACCGAAACAGAAGAAACCGAAACAAAGCAAACCAATGAAAGCTCCGGCGATGAGGATGCCGATGCCAATACAGAAGAAACGACAGAAGAATCAACGGATGAGCCAAATGAAGAGCCAAAAGAACAAGAGCCGGAAATGACTAAAGGACAAGAAAATGCGGTAGGATCCGCCGAATCTTATATTTCCACTATGGCGTTTTCAAAGGAAGGATTAAAAACACAATTGGTTGATTTTGAGGAATATACCGAAGAACAAGCCGAGTTTGCTGTTAATAACATAGACGTTGATTGGAAAGAACAAGCAGTGAAATCAGCCGAATCTTACATTTCCACTATGGCGTTTTCAAAAGAAGGATTAAAAACACAATTGGTTGATTTTGAGGGATATACCGAAGAACAAGCCGAGTTTGCTGTTAATAACATAGACGTTGATTGGAAAGAGCAAGCGGTTAAATCTGCCGAATCTTATTTAGATACCATGAATTTTAGCCGTGACGGGTTAAAAACGCAGCTTACAGATTTTGAATACTTTACAGAAGAACAAGCCGAATATGCGGTTGATCAAGTTGGACTATAAGAAACATTTTGAAGCGGTGGAGAATAAATTTCCATCGCTTTCCTTATATACTGTGACAAATGACCATAGCCGTTATCAACGTGCTAATTGCTAAAGTTGCTTTACCAGAAGGGTAATTTTGATTCTATGTGGAAATAAGTTAGGAATGTTAGGTTAAAAGGCTAATCATTGTTGGGGGAGATACCGTGATAACAGCTTGGATTGGCAGTATTACTTTTTTGGCAATAGCTATTTTGTACGTATTATTAGCGTTAGGTTTACCTTATGGAGAGTTTGCCATGGGCGGAAAGTATAAAGTATTACCAAAACAAATGCGAATAGCCTGCGCAATCTCTGTCCTGATTCAATTGGCTGCCATTCTGTTTATATTACAGGCGGGGCATGTAATTTCAATCGATTTAATAGCACCCATTGCAAGAGGAGCCTGTTATTTTTTCGCTTTCTATTTATTCCTGAATACCGTCATGAACCTTTTTTCGAAAAGTAATAAGGAAAAGCTTGTCATGACCCCCTTATCTTTGATCACAGCGATTTGTTTTTTAATGACGGCTTTGAATAGTTAATCAAGCTATCCGATACAAACAGTACGCCTGACTGCTCAAGTCCAGGCGTTTTTGTTTGATATATGTTTTTCTAATTTGTGTCTGCCCAACTCAGTTTCCGTTAGACCCATCTTTATCACTATCCTTACGTCGAGCTCGAATGTTCTGTTTTGTACACGATCAAAAAGTAAATCAGAGGTCCCGCAAAAATGAGGATGCTGGTCAGAGTCAGCTGCATGGATGTCGATAGTCCGGTTAACCCAATCAGATACTCTGGGACGAATAAGAGAATCGGAATAATAATCGGCAGCCAAAGTTTGCTCCATAACGCCATGCCAATGAAAATAGCCGCCGCCACAAGAAACGCCAGCATATTGCCGACTTTTCCGAATTCAATTGCGGGGGTGTTAAAATGATTATTCATGAAGATCAGCGCAATGAAGGAACCTACAGGCACAATGCCGCAAATGCCATAGATCAGCCATTCTTTCCATCTGGCGGGCTGGCTGCTGCTGATGTATCGCAGCCCAAAGGAATAAATTCCAATAATGAAAAGAAAAATCACGGGATATCCAACAGCCTCTAGTAGAGAAAATTCTACTCCTCCATCCATGATTTCACCAATCAGGAGGTAGGCAAGGGCTCCTATATAAATCAAAGGAATAACTTTAAAGATCATACCTTTATCCAGTTTCATCTCCTGTGAAAATTGTTCCATGTACTCTTTAGGAGAGTTCCCGACAACGTCTTCTATGCTCTTGCCTCTTCGCTCAGCCTCAAGCAAATGATCTTCCAATTCTTCCGTTATTTCTTCGATCTCCTTTTCCTTTTTACCACTCGCCATTAAGTACACCTGTAACCGGCCGATAAAGTCTTTACTTTCTTTAGAAAGTTCCAATTCTACCCCTCCTTATCCAATAATCGCTCGACACTGCTTGAAACGGTATCCCATCTTTTCTTGAACTCCTCAAGTTCGACTTCTCCTTTTTCCGTCAGCTTATAATACTTCCTTTTAGGACCACCAGAAGGCAGCTGCTTCTGACTGGTTACCACCCATCCTTCTTTTTTCATTCGTAATAAAAGCGGATAGATGCTCCCTTCCTTCACCATCGTAAATCCGTGCTGGTTAAGCTTCTCGATCATTTCATAGCCATAGGTTTCTCCCTGGGAAATGATCGACAGCAGACAGCCTTCCAGGATTCCTTTCAGCAATTGACTTGATGACAATTCATCTGCCTCCTTACTTAACTACCTTGTTATGCAAGATAGTACACCAAAACAAATGTATTGCAACTAACTTGCAATACAATGTAGTTAAAGATTACCATGACCTTCCAACATATACAAGTACTACTTTTAAATTATTTTAAGCTTTATTATGAATTTTCATAAGAGAGTTATTAAACAATCGGGCCGTTTTCTGTAAGACTCAGTTTCGAGATATTGGGTTAGAGTGAAGGTCCTGCGGGGGGGCGATTCGCTTTCCCTGGGCATGTGCTGAGCCTCCTCAAGCTAACGCTTTCCGGGGTCTCACCGATCATGTTTATCCCACAGTAGTCTTCATCGCCCCCCTCCGGACCTTGCGATAGGATGCTTAGGAAGGTCTCCTGTTCGTGCCAATAAATCAACCCTAAAAAAACGTTTGAAACACTTGTAGTAGAGCCTTTTCTAGAGCGTTTTCTTTATAATCATTACTCTTAGGTTTCGTTTCTCTGCCTATGGTAATGGGGGTTGGGAAATGGTGACACTCCTACGGGAAAGGATAGACTGGCGAGACCCCGGAAGTCGAAGACTGAGGAGGCTTGCCGTCTTCCCCGTGGAAAGGGAGCCATTTCCCATCCCCCATTTTTTCCACACAAAATGAACGAAACCGTTGTTACGCAAACGGGAGCTTATCTGTAAGATCAACACTCAGAATCAGAGCTACTTGAATAATCTCCCTTACTCTTTCCGCAAGGTTTTCGTTAATACGATCACCACGGTAAAGAAACAGGCGCCAAAGATAAAGCCGATTTTCAACAGCAGATTAGGAGCAATAAAAAAAGCTGAATAAAGCATAGAGCTCCAGATCATAATGAGTACAGATACTTTTGCTTTTAGAGGAATTCCCCTGCCCGCTTTGTAGTTCTCTATATAAGAACCAAACCACTTATTCGTCATTAACCAATTATAAAGACGATCCGAACTCCTTACATAGCAAGCGGCGGTTAATAATAAAAATGGAGTGGTGGGAAGCAGCGGCAGCACAATCCCAAGCACTCCCAGAATCAATGAGATCGTTCCGATTATAATAAGAAGAATGTTAGTAAACTGCTTCATTTTGAACTCCCTTACTATTCAACACTTTCATTTCCCAAAAGTTTGCTGGTCACATATATGCTTCCCCATGCACCATTTAACGCAAACCCTTGCTCATTTATTTTAGTTTACCATTTTCTTATAACCCACCGGAAGGCTGTCACCCATGACAAGTGTCATGGGTGTACCCTGACGTTTATGTCTTATAAAATATGCGCTTTTTTCCTATGCTAAGAATATAAG